>JAICQE010000173.1 GCA_025938035.1 Vicinamibacteria bacterium | reverse complement strand
GTCGCGCAGCTAAAGCTGCGCTTGGCTCGAGTCCCGTCGACCTCGCCAACCTTCGCTCACGCTGCCAGCGCGCGTGAGCTACGGTTGGCAAGCCATGCGAAGGTTGTCCACCGTAGCGCGGAGCGCGCAGGTGGACGCTCAACGAGACGGGCCTCTCCGGCCCCGTCGATCTTGATATCCCCGTGTCGGCCACCTCGAACTTTACGGCGCTCAATCGCATAGACGTCGATTCCGGACTGTTCACCGCTCTCGAGGAAGTCATGGGATTGAAGCTCGAGAGCCGGCGCGCGCCGATACCGGTGCTGGTCGTCGAGCACATCGAGCGGCCAGCGGCAAACTGATCGGCAGACTTCGTGTCGCTCACGGCCCGCGAGCCGAGCCGCGCCGGCCGCTTGATCCTCTGCGCAAAACCCACCGGTGTCCGTCTCCAAGCCCAAATCGGTCCTGCAACGAAGCGGTATCGACGGGGTCGGGCGACGCTGACGCGTCATCCTGCTTGTGCAAGAATTTCGGATCGCCCAAATTCGCGGCTGGCTGAGCTTCGGTATCGAAGACGACATGCAGCGGATCCAGGCGGTGCGGGGAGAAAGACGGAGATGTGAGATGAGAAGACCGTTCGTTTCGCGGGTCGCGGTTACAGCAGTCGTCTGTGGGATCGCGCTCGCCATGGCAACGAGGAGCAGTGAATTGGCGGGGCCCGTTCAGGCCGCCCAACAATCTGGCAGCGAGCTGGCCGATCCGTTCGAGGTCGGCGTGCGCGTGGTCGCCGCAGGGCTCACCTCACCGATCGGTATCGTGTCTGCTTTCGACGGCAGCGGACGGCTGTTCATCATCGACCAGCCCGGGGTGATTCGCATTCTCACGCGCGATGGACGGCTGCTGGCAGACCCGTTCCTGGACGTGCGCAACAAGGTTGTCGCTCTGGGGGCCTTCGACGAGCGCGGGCTGCTCGGCCTCGCGTTCCACCCCGAGTACGAGTCCAACGGACGCTTTTTCGTCTACTACAACGCTCCGCCGAGAACTGCCGGCTTCAACAACACTGCGACGTTCTCCGAGTTCCAGGTGTCCTCGGATCCCAGCAAGGCTGACCCGGACTCCGAGCGCGTGTTCCTCCAAATCGACGATCCGCAGTTCAATCACAACGGCGGAACGCTGGCGTTTGGTCCGGACGGTTTCCTCTACATGTCGATCGGAGACGGCGGCGCCGCGAACGACTGCGCCTTCGGTCACGTGGAGGACTGGTATGCCGACAACTGCGGCGGGAACGGCCAGGATGTCGAGCAGAATCTGTTCGGCAACATTCTGCGCATCGATGTCGACGGCACGGCGGCTTACGGAATTCCCGCGGACAATCCCTTTGTCGGAATTCCAGGGCTCGATGAGATTTACGCGTATGGCTTCCGGAATCCCTATCGCTTCTCGTTCGACATGGCCAACGGCCGGCTGTTCGTCGGGGATGCCGGCCAGGGGCTTTGGGAGGAAGTCAGCCTCGTCAACAAGGGAGGCAACTACGGGTGGAACGTGAAGGAGGGCACGCACTGCTTCGACGCCGAGAACAATCGCGTGTCGCCGCCGGACTGCCCGGATACGGTTGAAAGCGGTGTGCGCACGGGTGATCCGCTGATCGATCCGATCATCGAGTACGCAAACGCGGCACAGCCCGGAGGGCTCGGCCGGACTGTCGTCGGCGGCGTGGTCTATCGCGGGCGAACGCTGCGCCAGTTGAGCGGGCGCTATGTTTTTGGAGACTGGAGCCGCGAATTCGGTACGCCAGACGGCACGCTGTTCGCCGCGACAGAGCGGAAGCGTGGTCTATGGCGCATGCAGGAGCTGATCATCGCGAATCAGCCGAACGGGCGGCTGAACCATCGCGTTCTGGGATTCGGGCAGGATACGGAGGGTGAGGTTTACGTCGGCGCGACGCTGAATCTCGGGCCGTCGGGAAACACGGGCAAGGTGTTCAAGCTGGTGCGGCCAAGCGGGCGTTGACGTTAACGTGCACAGCGAACACGGGGCGGCGGATGTGAATCCGCCGCCACTTGGCACGTTCGACCGCAATCTGGGCAGACTGGACGGCGCAGAAAAACTGTAACCACGCCGCGTTGAGATGAGGCTGCGGGAAGCGGCGCCCACAGCAGAGGACGCAGCCCGATGGCACTGGCCGAGGTTCGTGTTCGACGCTCTCAGACGGTCTTCGCCAGCAACTCGGCCGACTGAAATTCCGCCCGCACCCGCGGCAGGCTCTCCGGGTGATCGCGCTGGAGGAACTCGATCAGCTTCTCGCGGATTTCGCAGCGAAGATCCCAGGCGAGCGACGCATCCGCGGCGCTGGCGAGCGCGCGGATTTCGAGCGTGTGCTCCTTGGCATCGGTCACCTGCAGCACGTTGACCTTGCCGTCCCAGAACGGTGACTGGCGCAGAATTCGACCGAGTTCCTCGCGGATGGCATCGAGCGGCGCGCGATAGTCCACGTGCAGGAACACGGTCCCGAGGATCTCCGCGGACGTGCGTGTCCAGTTCTGGAACGGCTGCTCGAGGAAGTGCGTAATCGGCACGATCAGACGCCGCTCGTCCCAGATGCGTACCGTCACGTAGGTCAACGTAATGTCCTCGATCCGCCCCCACTCGTTCTGCACGATGACGACATCGTCGATGCGGATCGGCTGCGTCACGGCGATCTGAAACCCGGCCACCAGCGTGGCGATGCTGCGCTGCGCGGCGAAGCCGACGATGATTCCGGCAATGCCCGCAGAGGCGAGAATGCTCGCGCCGAACTGCCGGACCGATTCGAAGACCATCAGCATCGACGCCGCCGTGAAGATGACGATGACCGTCGTCGTGATCTTCTTCAGCACCCGGACCTGCGTATAGACCGCGCGTGCTTCCAGGTTGTCGCGCACGTCGAGGCGGTAGCGTCGCAACACCAGCGCCTCGATGGCATCGACGCCCTGGTAGACGAGGAATGCCGCCGCGCCGATGAGCACGAGTGTCAGGCCCGTCCGCAGCGATGCCTGGAACGTCTCTGGAATGGCGAGGGTCTGCACGCCGACAATGAGCGCGGCCAACGGCAGCAGGACGCGTGCGGCGCGGCCTGCCACCGGCAGCAGGGCGTCATCCCACGCGCTGGTCAGTCGTGACGCGACCGACTGCAACGCAGCTTCGACCACGCCGGCGACGCGGGAAAGGAGCCAGAGCAACGACGCCAGCACGCCCAGGTCGCGCACCCAGCCGAGGGCGTCGCCCGCCCGGGCGCTGGCGGCCACCGGCAGAAATTCCGGCAGGAGCGGGGCGAGCGCGGCATACGCGCCGACAATCCAGATGAGCGCGGACGCCGGCCGCAACGTCTCCTTCAGGCCGCGGTCGATCCAGCGCACTATCTGACCGCCCGCGGCAGAACCGGCGCTTGCCACCGATTCGTCGTGCCGTACTTTTCGCCGCACCAGCCAGCGCAATAACCCATCTGCCGCTGCGGCCAACGCAATCGCGCCAGCGCTCGCCATTAGCGTCGATACGCGGACGCCGAGCAGCATGCTCTCGCCAAACTCCATCACCGGATACCTCCCCGCAGCGTGAGTCTTCGAGACTACGCGATCAGCAGCGGGATCGGCATCCGGCATGGAGGGGATGACCCAGTGAGGCAACAGAAACCGTCAGAGCGCGCGCAGGAATGCCACGAGATCCGCTTTCTCCTGCGGCGTCAGCCCGATGTCGAACCTCGTCTCGTAGAACTCCACGACTTCCTCCAGCGTCGCGGCGGCGCCGTTGTGGAAGTACGGCGCGCGGGCGGCGAGCCCGCGAAGGATCGGACCCTTGAACCTGTTGATGTCCTGCCATCTGCCGCTGACCGCCGCCCGGCCCGGGTCGGTCGTCCGGACCGTCTCGCCGGTGCTGATGCGGCGCAGCGTGTAGACCGTCAGATACGGGGCAATGGCCGGCTCCGACAGCCCGATGTCGAGGGGCGCCTTCACCGAGTGGTTACCGACGTTCGGCGAGTCGTGACACACGGTACACGTGCCGGTCAGCGAGTCGGGGACGGTCACCCCGTTGGGAAAGGTTTCGTTGTTCAGCCCCGAGACACCCGTCAGCACGATCGGCTTCGAATTGAAGATCGCCTGGCCCCGGGCAATGGCCCGCCGGGCGCGGATGACGCCGCTCTTCGCCGAGGCCGGCAAGTCAGTCCACCCATCGAACAGCGTGAACGCCTGCGGATCGAATGGAGCGCCACTCGGGTTGAGGCCGATTGGATCGTTGATGCCGATGAAGAACGGCGCCGAGGGCAGATCGCGCGGGCCGCCCGCGGCGCCGGCGTGGAGGTTGCCTGCCGCGTTGTCCCGCGACTGCGCCGTGAAGAGACCCATCTCGAAGTCGACGATCGCCTTCGCCTGCGTCGGCGTGACGTCGAAGAACGCCTCGGCATGTCCGCGCGTGGCGTTGTTGGTCTGCCGCAGCAGGTCCTCTTCGATCGTCGTGTCGGAGAAGGATTCGCGGCCGTCCCACATGACGGCGCTGAGGAAACGCACGTTGGTCGACGGCAGCGGGCGCCGATGCATCGAAATCGCCGCCGCCGGCGTGCACCCATAGGGATCGCTGACGGCGTCGACCGTGAACTCCGCGTTCGCCGGCAGCTCGAGGCCGACGCGAATGAGGCCGCGCGTGAGCAACAGGCTGTAGGCGTCCCATCGTTCGCGGAGCGACCCTGGCAGGGCGCCCTCGCAGTTCGAGCCGTCGTTGCTCCGGAAGATGGGATCGGCGCCGTACGAGATGAGGAAGCGTTTCTGCACGCCTTCGGGCGTGACCGACCAACCTTCGGCGGGCTGATGGCACGAGACGCAGCTGCGCCCGTTGGTGCCGAGCTCCGCGAAGAACGGGTTGTCGAGAAGGTCGCTCTTGTCGCCGACGTAGATCGTCCGCGACTCACCGGCAGCGTTCTCGAAGGCGATCTGCAGCGGCCGCGTGCCGCCGGCGGCCGTGCTGGGGTGCGGTCGCGCCACCAGGGCGGTCAGCACCAGGGCCAGGACGACACACGTTCCGATGAAGCGGCGATTCGACATGGTTTGATCTCCCGTTCGCCTGTTGTCGGCTCAGGTGATCAAACGTCGCCGCCCATCGGACCGAACAGCGCCGCACCGGACGCGATGTGACGGCCGGCGACGTGGTGGGCCGGTGACGTCGGGGTCGACTCCTCGCGAGGCTGCTTCCGGAGGCTGTTACAGCCCCGAACAGATCAGCGGCATGATCTGGTCGAACGGCGCGAGCACCAGCGTCTGCTTCGGCACGGTCCACGGCGCCGTCAGCATCTTCGGATCGTAGAGAGTCGCGTCGATCTCCAGGGTATTCCCGTCTACGCGGCGGTAGCGTTCGACGATGCGCAGCTGGTCGGAATGCGGAGTGACGCGACCCTCCGCCCAGATCCAGGTGTCGTCGTTGAAATTCTTCGTCTCCACGACGAACACGTCGCCGTCCCATCGGCCGACCGAATCGCCCCGATAGGATGGCGGGACTTCCTCACGATGCGGCCGCCCGTCGGTCGGTACGATCTTGTAGCCGTGGAACGTCTCCGTCAGCATCACGATGAACTTCGGCGTGGCGACGATCTGCCCCACGGCACCCACGTCGAACAGGCTGACGTTCAGCGTTCCGAATGCGGTCGGCGTGCACTTCAGCGTCGGATCGTCGTTGTCGCCCATCTTCTTCATCGCCGCGGCGGCGGCTGGCGTATACAGGCTCGTCAACGCCGGCGGGACCGGACCGTCGCCTCGTCCGGCACCGCGTCCACGTCCCCCGCCGAACCCGCGTCCGCCGACGTCGCCGCCGGTCCACCAGACACCCGACAGGTCGGGCTTGCCGTCGGCCATGCGCGGCGCCGGTCCGGCAGCGGGAAGAGCCGACGCCGCGGGCGCGGCGCCACGCTGCTGCGCAGAGATCGCGTCGTGTGACAGCGACAGCGTCATCAGCGTTCCTGCTGTAACTATCGAGACGATCGCCAGACGTTTCATATGCTCCTCGAACGACGCGCGGTCCTGAAAGACCGCCGCTGCGACAGGCGGGCCCGAAAGCCGCCACGACGAAGATCGCGGCGCACCCCTGAAGGGTGCGCCCTGCGTGGTGATGTACCTGCGCGGCCTGAATGCCGTAACGACTACGGACGGTCGCCCGCGGTCAGCGCGCGGCCGGCCCTTCCTGCGGGCCGAACATGCCGTAGGTCTTGCCGCCGGCCGTCGTCAACTGCCGCAGCATGCCGACATTCGCCCGCTCGCGTGCCGGGAATCCGGTGATCGTCACCATCGCCCCAGGCGGCAACTCCGACGCCTTGTAGCCGTTGCGAATCATGCCGCTTGGCGTGCCGGCTTCGAACGACCAGCGTGTGACCTTTCCATCCGCTTCCTTCACGTCGAGGAAGAACCACGAATGCGGATTCGAGAGCCGCACTTCGGCAATCGACCCCTGCACGGTGATCGGCTTGCCCATGTCGTAATGCGCCGCAAAGGAATGGTGCGCCAGCACGGACGCTCCGGCGCCGGACAGCAGCACCGCCGACAGTACGGCGTACGCTCCTTGCTTCATCGCAAACCTCCACGCGTGTGCCGTCAATGCCAGGCCCGCTCGCGCTCGCACAGGCCTGCGGGTGTGTAGCCTGCCGTAGACGGAACCGGATGTCCAGTCCTACATGCTTCGCCGTCACCATCCCCTCTGGGGCCACGGTCGCGTCAGCCGATTGTCGGCAGCAGCGGCGCGCCCTGTTGTCGCCGCCCGGCGGCCGGTCGTTGCCCCGCCTTGCCAGCCGATATACTCTGTGCCGCCATCGACCCCCGCCAGCGCGGGCTTCGTCCACAGGAAAGGGCCGTGAAATGCCTCGTTGCTGTCCGCTGCGCGAGAGCGCCTGCGTTGCGCTGTTCGTCTTCGCCGCCGTTGCCGCCGTCGCCGCGCATCATTCATTCGCCGTCTTCGATCACGATCAGACCGTGACGGTGACGGGGACGGTCAGCGAATTCCGGTGGACCAACCCGCACGGCTTTCTGGAAGTCGACTACCGCGCGGCCGACGGCACGATGAAGCACTACACGATCGAGTTGACGAGCATCAACATGCTGTCGCGCGCCGGCTGGACGTCGCGCTCGATCAAGGCGGGCGAGTCGGTGAAGGCGATCGTGGCGCCGCTCCTCAGCGGCGAACCTGGCGGCCTGCTTCTCGAAGTGACGCTCGGCAACGGGCGCACGCTGGTTTCGCCGGTCCCCGCCGCCAACAGCTTCAAGCGGACGCCGGAAAAGGAGCTGAAATGACCCGCATCGCAAGCCTGAGCATCGTCGCGGCAGCCGTGTTGCTGGCCGTGTCCGGCAACGCCGTGCCGGTCACCGCCGCGCAGCAGGCCGCCGCGGCGCGCGGCACGTCCGGTCCCGACATCACCGGATCCTGGGAGCGGCTGCAGGGCCGCGGGCAAGGCGCGGGCGTTCCGCTGCCGCCAGCACCGCAACCGCCGCCGCTGAAGCCGGAGTTCCTGAAGGAATGGCAGGCGCGTCAGCAGGCGGCGCGCGAGGCGACCGCCAAAGGGCAGCCGGTCGGCATCAACTGGGTGAACTGCCTGCCGGATGGCATGCCCGGGATGATGGCGGGGCCATTTCCAATGGAGGTCCTGCAGAGCAGAGGCCAGGTGACGGTCATCCAGGAATCCTTTACGCAGGTACGCCGCATCCTGCTCGATCGCCAGCAGAAGGCGCTTGACGAGGTGGATCCGAGCTTCTACGGCCACTCCGTCGGCCGCTGGGACGGCGACACGCTCGTCGTCGATACGATCGGCATCAAAGAAGACGTGCGCTACCAGAACGTGCCGCACTCGGATCAGATGCGCATCCGCGAGCGCATCCGCCTGGCGCAGCCGGACGTCCTGTGGGACGAGATCACCGTCGAGGATCCGGTCACGCTCGAGAAGCCATGGACGTTCACGTTCGCCTATCGCCGGATGCCGGACTACACGCTGCTCGAATACATCTGTGAAGACAACCGCGAGTACATCGACGATCAAGGTCTGCAGAAGATGCGCCTGACGCCGCGGCCTACGCGATAACGAACGCCGTCGCTTCGTGAGGCGCCTCCGGGCGCCTCGCTCGCCCTCCTTCTACCTCCTACCTCCTACCTCCTTCCTCCTTCCTTCTACCTCCTTCCTCCTCTCCTGTTCGGTTCTTCTCGTCACGTCGTTTCCATCCACAGCCCGCCGAACGCGCTTTCCCGGCGAAACGGCACATCGTGACGAGGTGAAGGCCATGCCCCAGTTCTCCCGAGCCACCCTGATCGAGACGGTCGATCTGGCGTTCGAGCAGACAGTCCCCCGATCCCTGGTTCACAAACGGCGGCTCGAAAACGTGCTGCTGACCGACGTCCGGTCCTGCGGCGACGACCGCTTCATCTGCGCCGGCCACCTCCCGATCGCGCACCGGTTTTTCAACGAGCCGGGCCGTTCGCCGCGGCGCGACATCCTGTTCTACACCGAGCTCGGCCGGCAGGCCAGCCTGGCGGTTTCGCACGAGTTTCTCGGTGTCAGCACGGAGGACGTCTTCATCTTCGAGCAATCCGAGGCGGCAATGGCCCGGGCGGCGTGGACGCCGGCGTCTTCGGCCGCGGTCGAGCCAGCGCTCGTCGAAATTCGCATCCAGGAGATCACCCGCCGGCGCAACAACGCGGTCAACCGCGTCGTCGCCGAGCACATCATGACCATCGGCGGCGAAGAGGTGTTCCGCGGCACGGGTGCCTGGACGGTGCAGCCGGCGGCGCTCTTCCAGCGGCTGCGCCGGATGGCCGCGCCGCGCATCGCGCCCGCTGCGCCCTCGAATGTCGCGCCGTTTCCGGCGCCGGTGCATGTCGACGGATCGCGGGCGTCCGCCGAGCACGTCGTCATCACGACACCGGAGTTCGCGCCGGATGCCGGCGCGTTCGTGGCGACGCTGATCGTCAACGAGACGCACCCCTACTTCTTCGACCATCCCTGCGATCACGTGCCGGGCATGCTCCTGCTCGAAGCCTGCGCGCAGCTGGCACTGGCCGCGGCGCGCCCGGCGCAGGCCCAACCAGTACCGCTCGGCATCGCCGCCTACGCCGTGAACTTCGCGCAGTTCGTCGAATGCGGCATTCCGACGACGTTGAGTGCGCGTGTGAACGCGGATCGCACGGTTCAGATTTCCATCTCCCAACACGACATCCTGTCAGGGACAACGACCCTGACGCTGGCATTCCCGGCCTGAGCAGGACCGGATCGATGTCGC
>JAICQE010000126.1 GCA_025938035.1 Vicinamibacteria bacterium | reverse complement strand
CTCTGCACCGCAGCAGTCACGCTCGCTTCGGCCGTTGTCCTCGCCCAGGCTCCGAATGGTGGGGGGCCGGGTCCGGTCCTCGGCATCGTCGAAATCCCCAAAATGTTTGCGTTCGATCCGAAGACCGGCCGCCTCGAGCCGCGCGGCGCGCTGACGCTCTACACGCGTCCCGATTCCAGCAGCCGGGAGGCAGCGACGATCACGGCCCCGCAGGCCATCGACGATGCGGAATACGGATATGAGGAACCGGGTGCGCTTGTTTACCGCCGGGAAGCGGGGTACTACCTCATTCGAACGGCTCGCGGTACCGCCTGGCTTGCGCCGGAAGATGCCGGGCCGTTTCATTCGTACGAGACGCTGGTCGCGGACGGCCTGGCCTATTTGACCGGCGCCTGGGACGGTTTCGTCAGCGCCTCGCCCGGTAGTGCCGCTCGCACGCGCGTCCAAAGAAGGGCCGAGGGAGGCGACGACGTCGAGGTCAAGGGCTTCCGCACGGTCGGTGGCAGGCTCTGGTTTCAGATCGACGTGATGAGCCAACGGTTCTGCACCTCCGATCCGCCGGCCCCAGTCAAAGCCCGGGGCTGGATACGCGCGCACGACGATTCCGGCGCGCCGACCGTCTGGTTTCATTCACGCGGCTGCTGACCGCCCGCGGGCACCTGCATTTCCCGGCCGAGGTTACAATCAGGAGTTCGCCGGGCCTGTGGCCGTGCGCGAGGGAGTCCCCGTGAAACGAATTGAACGAAAGCATTTGAAGGAAGACGAGCTGGCGCAGACGCTGCGCACCGCCCGCGAGTTCGTCGAGCCGCGGCAGCAGCTGCTGAAGAAGGTCGGCATCGGAGCGCTCGTCGTCCTCGTCGCTGGTATCGGATTCGGCGTCTGGCGCGAATGGAACAGCGGCCGGGGCCAGGCCGAGCTCGCGGAAGCCATGGTGGCGCTGAACGCCGAGGTCGTGCCGGTCGGCGTGACCGGTGCAGAGGGTGCTCCTGCGGCCGCGTCTCTTGGTGCCGAGGGGACGTTCGCAACCGAGGAGGCGAAGCTCACGGCAGCGCTGCCGAAGCTCAAGGCCGCAGCCGACGCGTATCCCGGGAGCCCGGCAGGTATCCAGGCTCGCTATCACATGGCTGGAGCGCTCGCGGCGCTGGGACGGCACGAGGAAGCCGTGACGGCGTTCGACGAGGTGATCACGCGGGCGGGAGAGAACAGCCTCTACGGCCAGATGGCGCAGTTCGGGAAGGCCGACGCGCAGTCACGGGGCGGACAGGTCGATGCCGCGATCGAAACCTACAAGGGGCTGGCGGCGCGCAACAGCGACGATCTGCCCGCGGACGCGATCCTGATGCAGCTCGCCCGCGCCTATGTGCAGAAGGGCAACCGCGACGAGGCGCGCAAAACCTTCACCGAGATCGTCGACAAACATCCGCAGTCCCCGTACACGCAGGAAGCGCGCGCGGAACTGGACAATCTCAAGGGCTAGGCTAGCGTACGACTTTGTCACTTCGACGATTCCAGCCGCAAACATGCTGCTTCGCGAACCGCTCGACGGCGCGGGCGCTCGCGCCGCTCGCAAGGCTCGCTGCCGCAGCAATGTTTCCGGCTGGTGTCTGCGAGACGAAGTGACAAAGGGATACTGCCAATTAGATACCTCACCGGGCAAACCTGATCGCGAGCGACTTGTGAGCGACGTGATCGGCGACGACCGAAAATCGGACCCGCAGGCGTTGCTGCGTCGTCGCCGCCGCTATTGCCATTGACGCCCGACGCAGCTGGTTACCGACACGATTTGAAGGCTGTCGCACGGATCACCCGAGGCGACGACGTAACCGCCAGGTCCCCGCCGCAGGGTTCGATTTTCCACGGCGCGAACCGGAGCCGCGAGCAGGCTTGCCCGGTGACGCGTGACGGACGAGACGAAGGCCATGCGAAGTGATGTGTGCAGACGGCGCCACACTGGGGCCGCCACACCCTAATCAAAAAACCGGGCTAAGCCTCGGCTAGGCCGCATCTTTCGAATGCGCTAGTTGCGGCGAACGTCCTTGAGCATCGAGAAATCGATGCTCGGCATCAGGCGGACGCCGCTGATCTCTTTCTGCGCGACGGCCACGTTCACCCGGTTCCAGATCGGAATATAGACGGCGTCCTCGGCGATTAGACGCTGCGCCGCGCCGTAGTACTTCTTCCGCTCGGGCTCCGCCAGCGCGGTACTCGCCAGATCGAGCAGCCGATCGACTTCGGGATTCTGGTAGTGACCTCGGTTGAATCCGCTCGGCGGCGTCTGCGTCGAGTGAAACACGCGCCGCAGGATGTCCGGGTCGATCACCGCGCCGCCAACCCACTGCAGCGACATGATCTGGAAGTTGCCTTTCAGGATGTCGGCGAAGACGGTCGCAAACTCGTACAACCGAACGTCGAGGTCGATGCCCACACGGCGGAGATCCTGTTGGATAGCCGTGGACTGCAGCCGGACCTCCTCGTTGGTCGAGATCTTCAACGAGAGGCGCAGCCGCGGCAGCGGACCGTCGCCATCCGGATCGCGATAGCCCGCCTCGTCCAGCAGCCGCTTCGCCTTCCCCGGGTCGTAAGTGAACATGAAGATGTCCGGCTCGTAGGCCCACGCGCGCGGCGGCAGCAGGCTGGTTGCGGGAATCGCGAGACCGCGCCTCAGATATTTCACAATCGCATCGCGGTTCGTCGCGTACCCGATCGCGTGCCGGACGCGTTTGTCCGACACCACGGGGTCGCGCATGTTGAATCCAAGATACGAGAAATCGAGCCCGGGCGAGCGGACGATAGAGAAGTCGCCGCCTTTTTCCATCTGGTGGACGATGTCCGGCGGCACGTCGTTGACGATCAGGTCCGCGGTGCCCTTGCGCAGCTCGAGCCCGCGCATCGTGTCGTCGGGAATGACTTTGAACACGACCCCTGAATTCCGCGGCGGCCCGTTCCAGTAGTCGGCAAACGCGGCCACTTCTACCTTGTCGTCCGTGGCATAGCGGACGAACCGGTACGGCCCGGTGCCGTTTGGCGAGCGCGCCAGCGTCGCCTCGTCCACGCCCGCGGGCACGATCGGTATCGGAACCATGTTGGTCACAGGGAACGACGGGAACGGCGCCTTCAACGTGAACGCCACGGTATAGTCGTCCAGCGCACGCACCGCGGTCATCGGGGTGAACGCTCCCTTGAACGGTGTCACGAACGCCGGGTCCAGAAACAGGCTGTAGGTGTAGACGACGTCGCGGGCGGTGAGCTCGTGGCCGTCGTGAAACTTCACGCCGCGGCGGAGATGGACGACGTAGGTCAGCGGATCCGGCTGCTCCAGGCGTTCGGCCAGGCGAGGATGCGCGCGGAGATCGTCGCCCGTATCCATCAGCGACTCGTACATCAACTGACCGACGCGGGCAGTTCCCTCGTCGTTGGCCTTCAGCGGGTGCAGGTTGTTTGGCCCAACGCGGGCGGCGATGGTGATGATGTTGGGATCGGCTGGCGGCTGTGGACGCAGGCAACCGGCGAGTAATGCAGAATTCAGAATGCAGAATGCAGGCAGTGCCCACACGACCCCGTGTCCTGGTCTGCGACGCCGTATCTGCATTCTGAATTCAGAATTCTGAATTTCCAACCTACCGGTCCTCAGCCACCTTCTTCAACTCCGCCAGCAGCTCCAGCGCCTGCCGCGGTGTGATCCCATCGACGTCGATGGCCTTCAGGCGCTCGGCGAGAGCGTCATGCTCAGCATACGGCCCGCTCTCGGCAGGGCGGGCGAACAGGCCCAGCTGGTCGGTCTGCGCGTCGCCGGCCGTGCCGGAGAGCGTGGGGCGTCCGCCGCGCGACAGCTCGTCGCTCTCGAGCCCGCGCAGAATCTCCTTCGCGCGCAACACCACGCTGGCCGGCAGTCCCGCCAGCCGTGCCACCTGGATGCCGTAGCTGCGGTCCGATCGGCCGCTGACAATCTTCCTCAGGAAGACGATGTCGTCCTTCCACTCGCGGGCGGCGACATGCGCGTTCACCACCCCTGGACGCGCGTCGGCAAGGTCCGTCAGCTCGTGGTAGTGGGTCGCAAAGAGCGTCTTCGGACGCGCCTTCGGATTGGACGCAAGGTATTCGGCGACTGCCCAGGCGATGCTCAACCCGTCGAACGTGGATGTACCGCGGCCGATCTCGTCCAGCACGACGAGGCTTCGCGATGTTGCGGTGTGCAGGATGTTGGCTGTCTCCTGCATTTCCACCATGAAGGTGGATTGGCCGCGGGCGATGTTGTCCGAGGCGCCGACGCGGGCAAAGATGCGATCGACGATCGGCACCTTGGCGTCCTTCGCCGGGACGAACGAGCCGATCTGGGCCAGCAGCGGAATGAGCGCCGCCTGGCGGAGATACGTCGATTTCCCGCCCATGTTGGGGCCGGTCAGGATCACCAGCTGGCGGGTAGTGCCGTTCAGATCGATGTCGTTGGGCACGAACGCGCCGGCGGCATAGCGTTCGACCACGGGATGACGGCCGTCGGTGACGAGATAGTCCTCGCCGTCATGCACGTGCGGCTTGGTGTAGTTCGCCACCGCGGCCGTTTCCGCCAGTGCCGCCAACACGTCGAGGGCCGAAAGCGCCCGCGCCGATTCCTGGATCCGCGGCGACTCCGCTGCAACGCGAAGCCGCAGGGCCTCGAACAGCTCGAGCTCGCGGGCGAGGATCCGCTCGTCCGCGCCCAGGACCTTCTCCTCGTATTCCTTCAGCGCCGGCGTCGTGAAGCGCTCGCCGCCGGCGATCGTCTGCTTGCGGTGGTAGTCCGCCGGCACGGCGTGGAGGTTCGACTTGGAAATCTCGATGTAATAGCCGAAGACGCGGTTGAACCGGACCTTGAGGGAGCCGATTCCGGTCCGCTCCCGCTCGCGCTCCTCCATGTCGGCGATCACCTGACGCCCCGATCGGCTGATCGCGCGCAGCTCGTCGAGGCCCGCGTCGACGCCGTCGCGCGTAAACCCGCCGTCGCGAGTGAACGCTGGCGGTTCGTCGATCAGCGTGCGCTCGATGTCGTCCCGCAGATCGGCCAGCTCGTCGAGCGAGGCGGTGAGCGATCGCACCAGCGGCGCCTGCAGCGGCTCGAGCAGCAGCTTCAGCCGGGGAATGGCGGCGAGCGACTGTCGAAGGGCGACCAGATCACGCGGTCCGGCCGTCCCGAGCGCCGCGCGCGCGACCAGCCGCTCCAGGTCATGGACCGACTTGAGCGTCTCGCGGTACTTGCCGCGTTCGGTGGTTCGGAAGGCGAGCTCCTCGACGGCGTCGAGCCGGTCGCGAATGCGCTCGAGCGACGCCAGCGGCCGCAGCAGCCACGCGCGGAGGAGCCGTGCGCCCATCGACGTCACGGTGCGATCGATCTCGTCGAGCAGCGATCCTTTCGCGCCGCCCTCGCTCCCGGCGACGACCTCGAGGTGCTTCAGCGTAATCGGATCGATCACCAGACAGTCGCTGGCGGTCTTATAGGCAATCGCGCGAACGTGCGCGAGATCCGCCTTCTGCGTATCGCGCAGGTACGTCGTCAGCCCGCCGGCGGCCTGAATGGCGGCGGTCCGCCCCTCGAGCCCGAAGCCGTCGAGGCCGTGCACACGAAGCTGATCGAGCAGCGCGCGCCGGGCCGCCTCCGGCTCGAAGGTCCACGCGTCGGCGGTCGTCACCGGCATCTGCAGCCGTGCGATCTCCGGCAGCCGCTCGACGATCTCCCGCGAGGGCACGACGACTTCACGCGGCCGGAGCACCGCGATTTCGTCGGCCAGCGCCTGCAGCCCGTCGCCGTTTCGATATTCGGCGGTCGTGAATTCGCCGGTCGACAGGTCGATGAGACCCACACCATAGAGCTCCCCGGCGGTGGCAATCGACATCAGATAGGCGGGCTCACGCGCTTCGAGGTACGCGGCGTCGGTCAGCGTCCCGGGCGACACCACGCGGACCACCTCACGCTTGACGAGGCCTTTGGCCTTCTTCGGATCCTCCGTCTGCTCGCAGATCGCGACACGAAATCCCTTCTTGACCAGACGCGCGACGTACCCATCAGCCGCATGGTGCGGCACGCCGCACATCGGAATGCCGTTGCCGCCCGCGTCCTTCGACCGGGAGGTGAGCGTGAGCTCGAGCGCCCGCGCGGCGACGAGGGCGTCCTCGTAGAACATCTCGTAGAAGTCGCCCATGCGGAAGAACACGATCGCATCGCGGTACTGATGCTTCGCGTCGAGATACTGACGCATGGCGGGGGTGACGCTGGAGTTCACGCTTCCCAGTGCTCTGTTCTCCGTTCGTGTTCGTGTTCACGTTCCGTTCAGGTGCCGCCTTCGATGTCGTGGTCCATACGCGGTGCATGCGTTGAGCTTCGAACCTCGAACGCCCGAACCTCGAACTCCGCACCGAACTCAGAACACGAACCCGGAAGCGAGAACCTGGAAGTGTGAACGCCTGTATTATCGCTCAGTGGTTTGCCTGAGCCTCGACACCACGACGCCCGGCGGAAGCTGCGCGGTGGCGCGCGACGGGGTGGTGATTCGCGAGTTGCGCGGCGATCCCGATCGTCCGCACGACACGCGTCTCCCCGGCGATCTGATGACGCTCCTTGCCGACGCGCGGCTCGGCCTTCCTGAGATCGAGCTGTACGCGGTGGCGACGGGCCCGGGTTCGTTCACCGGGCTGCGCATCGGCATCGCGACGATGCAGGGGCTCGCGTTTGCGGCCGGGAAGCCGCTCATCGGGATCTCCGGATTCGACGCGCTGGCGCGCGCGGTCATCGTGGGGCGAGCCTCGCCGAAGCCCAGCGAAGGCACGGTGATCGTGGGGCGAGCCGCGCCGAAGCTGAGCGAAGGCGGGTCAGGCTCGCCAACTGCTGAACGCGCGCCAGCAGTGGCGACGTGGGTGGACGCGTGGCGCGGGGAAGTGTTCGCGGCACGCTACGAAGGCGATGTCGAGGTGGATCCGCCAAGCGTCGAGAAGCCCGATGCCGTGCTCGCACGGATAGCGGCGCCAACGCTGTTTGTCGGCGATGCAGTGCCGATTTACGGCGATGTGATCCTGCGCGCGTGTGGCGACCGCGCGCTGTTCGCCGAACCGCCCGCACCGCCGCTGGCCGGCACGATTGCGCAGCTCGCCACCGAACAGGCGCGAGCGGGCCATTGTCCGCCACCCGATGACATTCGTCCCCTCTATATCCGCCGGCCGGACGCCGAGCGTGCCCGCGATGCCCGACCTGTCCGCTGACGGCGTTCGTGACCGCGATTCAGGCCCTTCGCCGCGCTATTGGATCGACCGTCTGGAGGGAGACGCGGATCTCGACGGGGTACTCGAGGTCGAGTCCGAGTCGTTCACCAATCCGTGGACGCGCGAGATGTACACGTGGGAACTGCAGAACCGGTCGGTCTGCCACATCTTCGTCGCCCGGACGCGTGACTGCCCGGTGGCGGGCTTCTGCGCGTTCTGGCTGGTGCTCGACGAAATCCACATCAACAACGTCGCGGTCCGCCCGCAATTTCGCGGCGCCGGCATGGGCTCGACGCTGCTGCGCCACGTCCTGGCCGAGGCCAGGCAGCTTGGCGCGCGGCGGGCCACGCTCGAAGTCCGCGCCTCGAACGAGGCCGCACGGCGCCTGTACGAACGGCTGGGGTTCTACGTCGCCGCGACGCGGCGCAACTACTACACAAATCCGGTGGAAGACGCGCTGATCCTGTGGCGCGACGAACCCGGCTAAGCCGTTGCGGCCATTCGTTTTGCCGTCCAGTCGTCAGGGGATTGAAGCCGGACGCCGCGTGTGTTACCTTGCGCTTACTTTACGCGCACGTTTCCTCTTTCAAGGAGGTGCGGCCATGAGCCCAGCGGAAGCGCAGGAGGTAAAAACCCTCTTGCTGCGTGACGACCCGACCTACCGCCAGCTAGCCGAACGGCACCATCAGTTAGACGACAGACTCCACACGTTCACCGACCGCTACTACCTCACCGATTCCGAGCAAGTCGAAGAAGTTACCCTCAAGAAATTGAAACTCGCTGTGAAGGATCAGATGGAACGGATCGCGCGCGAGTACGCCCAGGCTCACGGATCGACTTCGTAGCCGAATTTTTTCCGGTTGAGGTGGCGCCGTGGGGCGGACGTTGTTACGTCCGCCTTGGCGCGCCTGACCCGCCTTCGCCGGAAGGCTTCGGCGCGGCGCGCCCCACGGCTCTCGTGCCGGGGCGAAGAGGGTACACTCGGACTCTCTTTTGTATGCGCATCGACCCGGCCGGCTGGCCTTTCATCCTCGGCGGCCTCGTTCTCGCCATCGTCGCCCTCTGGCTGTTCAAGCCGCTCATCGGCATCACGCTCCTGATCGTGACGACGTTTTTCCTGTTCTTTTTCCGGGATCCGGATCGCAGGGTCGTCGCGCCAGACACGGCTGTGCTTTCGCCCGCGGACGGACGGGTCATGGTCGCCGGGCCATCCACGTCGCCGACCTTCTCATCCGGCCAGTGGCAGCAGATCAGCATCTTTCTGTCGCCGATGGACGTGCACGTGAACCGCCTGCCGGTCGGCGGCCGGGTCGTCGCGGTGAAGTACCATCCGGGACGCTTCCTGCCGGCGTACAGATCCGATGCCGGCGAGTTGAACGAGTACACCGAAGTAACGATTGACCATGGCGGCCAGATGGTTGTGGTGCGGCAGATCGTCGGCATCCTCGCGCGGCGCATCGTCTGCCGCATCAAGGAAGGGGACGTCGTCAAGGCAGGCGACCGCTTCGGCGTCATGAAGTTCGGCTCGAGGATGGATGTCTTTCTGCCACGCGAGGCGGCGCTGCAGACCAGGGTCGGCGAGAAGGTGGTCGGCGGGGTCACCGTTCTGGCTGCGCTGCCCGATGCCCGCGCACACACCGCCGAGGGGCAGTCGCACATGAGCCTGGTGCACTGACGTGGAGCGGGATGACGTTCGTCCGCGCCTGAGAATGCTGCGGCCGCTGCGCCGCAGCACGGACCGTCCGGGGCGGCGGCTCCGGCGCGGCGTCTACCTCCTCCCGAGCATGTTCACGATCGGGAACATGTTCTGCGGTTACGCGTGCATCGTGCACGCGATGCGCGGCGAGTTTCATATCGCCGCACCGTTCATCGGGTTCGCGATGGTCCTCGACATGCTCGACGGGCGAATCGCGCGTATGACGGGCACGTCCAGCGATTTCGGCATCGAGCTCGATTCGCTGGCCGACGTGATCTCGTTCGGCATGGCGCCCGCGATACTGTCATTCTCCTGGGGACTGCAGCCGCTCGGGCGGCTCGGCTGGGCCGTCGGGTTCCTGTTCGTGGCGGCCGCGGCGCTGCGGCTGGCGCGGTTCAATATCCAGGCGGGATCGGTGGACAAGCGGTACTTCGTCGGCATGCCGAGCCCGGCGGCCGCCGCGGTTCCCGCCGCCACTGTGTTCGCCTATCCGTACGGGTTCACGGCGTACACCGAAGCCGTGCCCGTCATCGCGATGGTCCTCGTTCCCGCGCTGCTGATGGTGAGCACCATTCGCTTCCGCAGTTTCAAGACCTTCGACCTGCAAACGCGGCGCAGCTACACGGTGCTGTTGCTCGTCGCGGTCGTGCTGGCGCTCTTCGCCGCCAAACCGGACTATCTATTCGTTGTTCTCGCTTATGGTTATCTGCTGTCCGCGTTCGTGGAGCTGGCGTGGACGCGCCTGCGCCGGCGGCCGCCTGAAAGCCACCAGGAACACGAAGAGTCAGTCACAAAGGAAACCGGCTAAGCGACAGGGAGCGACAGCTCTACTGTCGTCCCTCGATCGCGTTCGCTGCTGACAGCGATCGTTCCTCCCGTCAACTCCACGTTGCGTTTCGCGATCGGCAGTCCCAGTCCGGTGCCTGTCGCCTTGGTGGAGAAATACGGCTCGAACGCGCGTTCGAGCGCTTCCTGGTCCATGCCGACGCCCGTATCGGAGATACGAATCGTGACGCGGTGATCGACGGTCCGCGCCGAAACGCCGAGCGTGCCGGCGCTGGGCATCGCATGGAGCGCGTTTTCCACGATGTTCGTCAGCGAGCGCGCGATGAGCGTGCGGTCGATCTGCACGCGCGGCAGGTCCACCGGAACGTCGATATCGAATCGAATGCGCTCGGACAGGCCGGCGCGGTACGGACTGACGACCTCGTCGAGCAGTTCGGGCACGTCGACCGCCGTCGGGCGGGCGGTCGGCGACGAGGCGAAGCTCGAAAACTCCGACGCGATCTGCCGCAGGAGCCGGACCTGGCTGAGGATCGTGGCGACGCAGTCCTGCAGCACCGGGCTGAGCGGCTCACCGCGATCGGCGTGCACGCGGCGCAGATGCTCGGCGTTCAACTGAATGGGCGTCAGCGGGTTCTTGATCTCGTGCGCGACCTGGCGCGCCATCTCGGCCCACGCCTCGAGCCGGTTGGTGCGTTCCAGCTCGGCGCGCTGCCGCTGGAGATCCCCGGCCATCGAGTTGAAATCGGCGACGAGGCGGCCCAATTCGTCGGAGGACGTGGTGGCGATGCGGGCGTCAAGGTCGCCGCGCGCAATGCGCCGGGTCGCGCGGGTCAGCCGGTTCACCGGGTCGGAGATGCGCTCCGCCATCGAGTAGCCGATGCCTGCGCCGGCAAGGATGAAGAGCAGCGCCGCCAGGAGTACGCGCCGATCGAGTGCCTCGATTTCGTCTTCGATTTCCTGCTGACGGGAGGCAAGCGGGACCGTCAGGATGCCCCCCTCGAAGAGCGGCATCGCCGCCACCAGATACGGGCTGAGTGTGCCCACGCGCTCGCGGACGACAATGGCGGCTTCGCGACTGAGCTGCAGCGCCTGGTGCACTTCCGCGGGCGTGCGCGTCGGCAGAAAACCGGACGCGAACAGATTTCGCTCGCTGGTCGCGACCAGCTGGCCCCCGGCGAAGTAGTTCACGTCCTGATCGATGAGGCGGCTGACCCACACCATCAGGTTGTCTTCGATCGGAACCCCGTCCGCCGAGGCGCGTGGCACCACCAGATCCTTCACGACGCGGCTGGCGGTATCCGCCGTGCGGACGGCTTCCTCCTCGATGTTGGCGCGGATCCGTTCCGCAACGTAGAGCCTGGTCACGATCGACAGGGCGACGACCGGGAGAAAGACCGCGGCGATGAACGCGATCAACAGCTTCCGGTAGAAGCTGGCGCGAATCTCACGGAAGAGAGCCGGCGCGCGCTTCACACGGCGGCTGGCACGCGCAAACAGGCCGTTCGCGCCGCGCAGCAGCAACGCCACCAGCGCCGCCAGGACGGTGAGCTCGGCAAGGTGCACCAGGTGATCGAGCGCTGACACGACAGGGAAGCCGAGCGCGTAAATACCGCCACGGTCGTTCATCAGGTACACGTCGAAGCGTTCGTCCCCCCGGCGCAGCTCGGCCCAGATCGAGTCGCGCGACCGGACGACCTGGGCGAACACATCGGTTGGCAGCGGCCACGCGGTGCCGCCGGAGGAATACAAAGGACTGCGGCTCCACCCGTAGACGGCGTACTCGACGTCTCCGCCGGCAACGCCTTCACTGCGGACTCGGTCTCCCGGTCGCACCAGATCAACGTAGGGACTGCGCGAGGCGGTGAACGGGAGATTCTCGTAGTCTGCCTCGAGGGCGCGGACCACGATGGACCCGAGCATCTCGCCGGAGGCATCGCACAAGCGGCGTCCCGCGTGAAGAATGCGCCGGTTGTCCGCAAAGAAGGGATTCGTCTCGCTGACGATCACCCACTGCTGGCAGGAGCTCTCTTCGGATTCCGACGGCGCCGCGAGCTCCTCATCCGGCAGATTGAAGGCATAGCGGCTGATCAGTTTGCGATCCGCGTTGTAGACCTCCACGGACGATGTGGTAACGGGGTAGTCGGCGAGGGACGTCGCCCACCAGAGCTCGAAAGCCGTGTCGGCCTGATCCTCGGTCGCATCCGAGGCGTTCGAGACGCGCTCCTTCAGGTCGGGCAGGGCGTCGATCTGGTCGAGGCTCTCTCCGAGCAGCCTCTGGACCTGTGTGCGCTGGTTGAGGGCTTGCGGCGCATAGAGGCTCTCGACCAGCTCCGATTTGGCGCGCCACGCCAGCTGAAAGAGGGTGGGGTAGAACGCAAACGCCGGTGCGATAAGCGCCAGCGTGAGCAGGGTCAGCCGAAATGCCTGCGAGCCGTGGCGAAACCGCGCTATCAGGCGGGTACCGGCAAACGCGAGCATCGTAATGACGACGACGCTGGCGAGCAGCGGGAGCTGTTCGCCCCACTGGCGTTCAGCGATAAACCGCCAGATCACCAGCGGCGCAATCCAGCACGCCACGATGGCGGCGCGCAGGCGCCACTGGCCGCGCGGCACCGACCAGCGCGCCAGCGCGGCACGCAGAACTGCCACGGCCAGGCCGACCGCCGTTGCGTGGGCGAGCACCAGGCCCAGCTGAAGCGCCAGCCGCGGTGCGTTCCACTCACTCAACGAAAAATGCAGGAGATCGAGCGTGGTATTGGCAATCGTGTTGCGGAGGAGCGCCTGGTGTCCGGATACGACGGCCGCCAGAGCGACGCCGGCCACAACCTGTACACCCAGAAAGATGGCGCGCGACTGTACGACCGGATGCCGGCGCCGCCATCCACCGACCCGCCACGCCTCGACGGCGAAGAGCAGCAGGCCGGTCAGCGCACCGGCCGCCGCCGCCGTGAGCAGGAAATCGAACGGCGAGGTCAGCAGCGGCCATGTGCCGGCGTACTCGGCCGACGAGAAGACCCGGATGTCGGACCAGTCCGCCGGCGACGCCATGCGCGCGATGATTCGCGCGGCAAACACGACCAGGCCCGCGAACAGGGTGGCGCGCACGTAGTCCGAGGCCTGCTTCGTCCGGTTCCGCCAGTCGAGCAGCGGACCCACCAGCAACACGACGGCACCGGCAAACGTCAGCAGCGAGAGGGACCAGGTGGCCCTGCGCCAGCGCCCACGCGTGGCGCGGAGATCGCCCGCCGAAACGGTGGCCGTGATGAGCGGTTCGCCGTTCGGAGAGTCGATCCTGAAGGTGTCCGAATCCGGCGCGGCGGGACGTTCCGCACCCGCTGGTTCAATCGTGACTGCCGCGTGGCGCGTTCGTATTGCGACCGGTTCGTCTCTGGCCGCGCGCAAGCGAAGTGAGCCGCCAGGCGTAAGCCGCTCGGCGGACACGACCGAGCGCTCGGCGGCGATCGTGCCGACGCGGCTGGTACCCGTACCGACGGGACGGATGTACACGAGGCGGGCGCCGAGCGGAGTCGCGCTGAAGAAATACGACTCCGTCGCGCCGATTCTCGCCGCCGGCAGTTGCGACGGCCGGCCCGCCCAGGCGAGCGGGGTTCCGTCCGCGGCAAAGACGGTCAGCGCCGCGTCCGAGGTTTCGGTGCCGGCCGTGATCGAATCGCGCGCCGCCGCAAACAACCGCGCCGCTGCATCTTCGTCCTCTCCCGCGGCGCGGCTCACCAGCGCCGGGTCGGCGAGGCCGGCCGTGCCTGCCCGCAGTTGCCGCGCCATGTCGTCGAACGTCTGGCGCACTTCGCGTTCGACACGCGCACGTGCCGCCGCCTCGCCCACACCGAGGTATACGCCCTGTGCCACCCAGCCCGCCGCGGCAACCAACAGGGCCGCGCCGACCGCGGCGAGTCCAAGTCGAACGAGTGCGCGGGCTACAACCTTCACCCTACGCACATTGTGCCACTCCGATCCCACCCTGAGCCCTGATTCCTGATCCCTGTTACGATCGATTTCTTGCGTGACACGCTGAAATACGCGCTCAAACGCGGCGCGCTCATCGCCGCCGCGAACTGGCCGGTCGTCGTCGTTCAGGAGATCGCCGATTCGCTGTTCAAGGTGCTGCTGGCGATGCCGCTCGTCGGCGGCATTTTCCTCGTCGCCCTGGTGCTCGGCGCGGAGCCGGTGGCGCTG
>JAICQE010000006.1 GCA_025938035.1 Vicinamibacteria bacterium | reverse complement strand
TGGCCGTTTTGCCCTTTCCAGTGTCGGCGCCGAGTGTGGCGGCGCCCTGGCGGTTGGGATCAGCCGCCCAGGTTCTCACGACCGCACTGATTCTCGCCGCCGGGGTTGTCGTTCGAAGCATGGGCGGCAGCATCGAGCGGCGACGCGGCCCCACTGCGGGTCGCCGGCGGCGCGACAGAGGTGAGCGGCCGCCGACCATCACCGAGGTGCTTTCCCAGACCTCCGCCGGCTGCGCCCGAGTCGTTCTGCAGACCATCGCCCTTCAGGCGCAGTCGCTGATCGGCTCGGAACTGGCAGCGGCAGGAATCGACGGCGACGCCACACATCCGTTCAGCATCTGGGCTCACGTGGGGATACCGCCCGGCCAGGTTGAGCAGATCGGGCGGGCGCCGCGCGCTGTCGGCCTGCTCGCGCTCATCGGACGCGAAAACCGCACGGTGCGGGTGCGCGACGTCCGGCAGCACGCCGATTATCGGGCTCTGCCTCCCCATCATCCGCCGATCACGAGTTTTCTTGCCGTGCCGATCCGGTTTCGCGGCGGCGTCGCCGGGTGCCTGTGCCTCGGCAACAAGCAGGCCGGGGGCGAGTTCACCGTCGAAGATCAGCAGATGGCAGAGATGCTCGCCGCACGGGCGACCGGCGCGCTCGACTCGGCGCCGGCCAACGAGGGCAAGGCCGGTGCGCGGCAGTGGCTCCGGGCGGTGCTCGGCCAGATGCCGGAGGGCGTGCTCGTCGTCGACCGTCACGGCGAGGTGGTGACGGACAACGACGCGCTGCGGTCGTTCATGCGCGCAAAGACTTCCGGGAACGGCCGGCTCGATCCGCGCACCATCGAGATGAGCCGGCCGTCCGGCGAGCGCCTGCCATCGGACGAGCTCCCCGTCATGCGGGCGCTGAAAGATCGCGAACTGACCGTCGCACGCGAGTTCGTGGTCTGCGGCCCTGACAATCGACCTGTGCCGCTCCTGGTGAGCGCAGCCCCGATCCTGACGAATGCCGGGCTGTGCGATGGCGCCGTGATGATCTGTCAGGACGTATCAACGGTCAGGAGCCTTCAGCGGGTGCGCGAGGAGTGGACGTCCATTGTCGCGCACGAACTGCGGCAGCCGATCAGCGTCGTCACCCTCCGCAGTTCGCTGTTGCTCCGGAGCCAGTTGTCGAGCGAGCAGCGAGACAGCGTCGAACAGATCGCCAGATCGATCCGCAGTCTTGGCCGGATGGTGGCGGACCTGATGGACGCCTCGCTGCTCGAAAGCGACCGCCTGCGCGTGACGCTGGCGCGGCTGGATCTCGGTCAGCTGCTCACCGACGTCGTACAACGAACGCCCCTCGCGTCTTCGCGCATCCGCATGCACGCTCCTGAAGACGCGTGCCTCTTCGTCAGGGGCGACGCGCAGCGGCTGGAGCAGGTGATCGCCAACCTGCTGTCCAATGCGGTGAAGTACGCGCCGCCCGACACGGACGTCGTCGTCGATCTGGGTGTGGCAGCCGGACAGGCGCACATCCGCATCACCAACGTCGGCGAGCCGATTCCCCAGGACGAGCTGCCGTTCATCTTCAATCGCTTCGCCCGCACGCGGGCCGCCGGCGCGAGTGGCGTGACCGGCCTCGGGCTCGGACTCTACATCGCCCGCGGGCTGGTCTCGGCCCACCACGGGCGAATCTGGGCCGAGAGCGGCGCCACCGACGGGACCACCTTTCACGTGACGTTCCCGCTCGACGGGCCACCGGTCCCGATCGAGCCGCCCGTCGATCGGATGCGCCTGCCCACGCAAGGAGGTCGTGATGACGCCTCAGCCGCTGCCGGTTGGTCATGAGCCGTCACTGGTTTTTCCGCCGGTGCTCGCGCGGGTGGCACGCGAGCGGCTGGCTCCGCTGAGCGCCTGCCTCGCGGGCGTATCCGACGAAGAACTCGTGGGGCTGCTCACCACTGTGTTCTTCGCCGGTCTCGAGACCTATGAGGGGGAGCACCACTCCATCGGCGTCACCTTCGTGGGCAGGAACCAGAGCGACTTCGTGATGACCGACGCGGCGGCGTCCGCCGGCGTGCCGCTCTACCGTTGGAAGATCCTGCGGTTTGCTTCACCGCGGCCGTTCGTCCCGCGCGAGCTGGCAAAGCTGTCGGTCGCCAGCGCCGAGCGGCGCATCTATTCGGCGGTCGGGGTTCTCGAGGATGGAACGCTCGCCGTCATCGGTCTGGCGCGCGAGGGCGTCACCAGCGGACCGGATCCGTTCGTCAAGATCTTCACCTCCCGGCCCGGTTGTCTCGAGATCCGGAGCGGACGCGAGCTGGTGATCGAATACGAGCGCGGCGCGATCCTCGCCGTCACCGATGACCCGGTCTTCGCGGCGGACAGCTCGATCCATCGCGCCCTCACGACCATCGCCACCAACAGCGGCGTCGAAGAGCACGTCGTGCCGCACTACCTGGACGCCGTGGCGTTCCTGGTGCGCGAGATGATCGCGCACGGCCGCGGCGGCATTCTGATCATCGCCACCGAGGAAGAGCCGGCGGTGACCGGAACGGCGCCGTATGCGATGGTCCTCGACTCCTCCCTCGCGTCGCTGCTTCGTCTGGCCTGGCGGATCGGCTCCGGATCCGGCATGACGTCCACGACAGGCGTGCGGCGGCATGGTGACCCGCGCATCCGAGAGGTATCCGCCCCACCCGCCGGTGCGGCGTTCGGGCAACTGCTGCGAAGTGCCTTTCTGACGGAGGCCGAACGGGTCGGCGAGGAGCTCGGCCGCCTCACGGCGATCGACGGTGCCGTCCTCCTCAACTGCAATCTCGGGCTGACGGCGTTCGGGATCATCCTGCCGGTCGGCGGTTCGGTGCCAATCATCGAACGCACTGGCAACGGAGACCATCCGGCACGCCTGATGGACTTCGACAGCCGCGGCACCCGGCATCGTGCCGCGGCGACCTACGCGTCGGAGCACCCGGGCAGCGTCGTTTTCGTGGCGTCGGAAGATGGTCAGGTGTCGTGCCTGCTCCGCAACTCGGTGACGTCGCCCGTCCGGCTCTGGCACCTCGGCGCGGACACCCGGTGACCGTGACTCACCGCTCGCGCCACGAAATCCGCGGCGACCCTATCCCGTGATTGCCAGCCCTTCGGCGATCTTCTCGCGCAACCGCTGGATGAACGGCCGGGCGGCGGCCGCGTCGTAGCCACCGGCGCGAAACGCGTCGCGCCACTGCGCGTCGGTCAGCCTGCCGAGCAGTCCGCTCGCCCAGCGCACGTCGTCCGGCGTGATGCGATCGCGCACGAGCCGCTCGTGCCAGCCCGTGTACCCGAACCGCACGTAGCGGCCATCGCTGCCGGCGAGGAACGGCAAGAGCGCAAACTGATCGGCATCGCCGCGCATCGGACGGATGCGCGATGTCGATCCGAGCGCCGAGCCGAGATCGCGCACCACGTACCAGCGCTCGACGGCGCCGTCAGCCATCGTATGGTCGAAGACGCTGTTGTTCGAGTTCTTCAAGTCCGAGCTGTTGAACATGATCAGGATGACGAGCAGTCCGCTATACGGCGTGGTGCCGACGAATGGATTGCTCTGCCAGTCCCAGGCGCCTCGCTCTTTCAGCTCCGGGTGGTTCAGCCGAAACCGTCCGCCTGGTTCATGGCGCGGCCCAAAGGTGTCCACGAGCGAGAACGCCGGCAGAAAGTACACCGGCGGCTGGCGGTAGCCGACGGCGGACAGCACGCGTGACAGCACGACCTCGATCGGTCCCTCGGCGGTCCGGCCATGCGCCTCCTGCTTGACGCTCCACTCGCGGTTCAACGAATCGACAACGATCATTCCGGGATTGGCCCCGCCGCGCTTGGAGCGGCGGAAGCGGTACGGGGCAACGGGATCGGGAGCGAACGCCTGCCCCCACGGACCGTTGAACAAGTCCTTGGCGGCAATGTCGCCCGGTTCATGCCACAGCTCCTCGCTGGCCACCCGCTCCGGGACGGCCGTCGCACGCACAGCGGTGTCCACTCCCGGAACGGAGATGCCGAGGACCAGCGACAGCGCCGCAAGGAGCGTGAGATTTCTTGCCATAACGCCTCCTATCGCATTTTTCAAATGCGCCTAGCGCGGATGTCGTGGGGCGAGCCTTGCAGGCTCGCCTCGCGAACCCGCAGGGTTCGCGCCACGGAAGTGAAATCCGCGCTAGGGCACGAACGGCACCGCGGCGACCCACCGTGTCAACCGGTCGAGGTCGAACGGATCGCTGGAGCGGAACATCACGTGCCAGCCTTCGTCGGTGTGAGCGACATCAACGCGCGCCAGCGTCGAGCGGTGCGTGTGCAGACGCAGGCCAAACCCGTAAACGGTCTTGTCGAGGCCCAGATCGCCCACGCGCGCCGCAACCGTTCCGGCATCCACGAACACGGCCCCATCGAGGTGCGTGAAGATCGGCCATCGTGACTCGGCGCTCGCCAGCAGCAGGTGCCGGTCGTGGAACCTGTAGTTCGAGTACCCACGCAGAGTGTACGAACCGCCGAGACTCGGCATCAGATAGAAAGGCACTTCCTGGCCCGGCGAGGCATGCGTGAAGAGTCCCCATCCGTGCAGCACCACCACCATTGCGCGGTCGAACAGGGGCAGCGCCTGCAATCCCTCGACTTCGTACCGCTGAAAGCTGTAGCGCTGCTCATCGGCGACATACGCCCCCGCCGATGCGTGATAGAGGCTTCCTCGAGTCAGGTGGTTCGGAAAATCGCGTGTGTCGGCGGTGATCGCCATCTCGCCATGAAGGAACGTGGGCTGCTGGGGGATCGTCATCGCGGGATCGTGGGGAAATGCCGCCTGCGCAGCGGGCTCGTCGGGCCGGAACGGGCCCGTCGGCGACGAGACAGATGGCCGATCGATCCAGCCGAACCGCGACGACAGACCGAGCCAACGCCGCGGCCGGTACCTCGCGTAGCCGACGACGTTCATCGTTTGCAGTCGGTACTGGCTGCGCTGGTCATCGGACGTGTCCGGACCCAGGCCGAAGTAGTTCACCTGCGTCGAGTCCTGCCACCGCGCTTCAACACCTGCGGCCAGGCGCCCGTCCGCCATGAGCGGGAACTCGAGGACCGCGTCCGCCTTCAGGTATCCACGCCAGGACACCGCGGCATGCGCATCGGCGAACGCGCGTCCATCGAACAGCGCCCATCGGTACCCGGGCCCTGCGGAAATCCAGCCGGCGCCGGAGATCATCCCGCCGATCTTCGGGTAAAACCCCTCGTCCCGCTCGCCTTCTCCGTCCGACATGTACCGGCTGGCAAAGTCCAGGGCCGCCGTGAGCAGATCGGGCTCGTCGAACAATGCCGGACCATGTGGCTCGACGCTGCGGGGCGCCTCCTGTCCGAGTGCAGGTCTCGCAAGGACGGCGAGGAGCGCCAGTACGAACAGACGCCGTCGTGTCATTGATGCCTCCGGCCGCGGTGCGAGAGCCAGCGCGATGTGAGGGCTGCGCCCGCGACCGTCGTCGGCACTGCGAGCGCGATCATCACCATCGCGCGGCGATCCGCGCCGGATGCCAGCAGCGGCGCGGCAGCGGCGCCAATGTTCCTGGTCGAGAGTCCGAGGGCCAGCACGCGCCTCTGCCCTTCAGGAAACCCAGGGCTCAACACGTAGGCACCGACCGTCACGATCGCCAGGAACGCGCATTGGGCAGCAATCGCGTAGGTGCCCACCACCCCGAGAAAATCGCGCCAGTAGCTGAGCGCCACGAACACGACCACGAGCAGCATCGCCACGGTGGCCACCGGATGCACGAGCCGCAGCAGCCGTGCCGCCGCGCGCGGCGCCGCTGCCTGCAATCCGGCGCCCGCGATGAGCGGCACGAGGATGAAGATGAGGAGCGGCCTCGCGATCGCCCACGGGTCGGCGGTGAACCCGAGGAGCAACGGCACCGCAAGCGGCATGTACAGGACAGCGCCAACGGTGGCGATCACGAAGAACGCCGCCACGTACGCCGGCGTCCCGCCGGCACGCGCCGCAACGGCCGGGAGAAATGGCGCGCCGGGTGCCATTGCAAGCAGAGTGAGTCCCACTGCGTACGGACGCTCCAGCGGCACGACCCAGGTCAGCACGATCGCGAGCGCCGGGCAGACGATGAACCCCCACAGCACGGTCGCACCGGTGAACCGCCAGTCGCGAAGAGCGGCGAACGCGTCGCGCAACGGCACACGCAGCCCCACCTCCAGCAGGCTGCCGGCGATGAAGAGCACGAGCGCGACGCGCAGGAACGGTTCGAGCTGGTTCGCCATCGGCGTCGCTCAGGGCGAACCCCGTGGCCCGCCGAACCGGTAAGTAAAGTGGACCCCGGCAAGCATCAGGACATTCGCCCGCCACCCGTCGACCACGACGAGCAGCCGCGCATCCGGACGAACCCAGAGCGGTCCACCGACGTGCACATCCAGACCAGCGCCGCCGGCGCCCACGAAATCGTTGAACGCTTTTTCAGGAGACCCGGGGAGCGTGCGATCGAGGTAGAAGTCCGGCGCCCGTGAGTCCGAGGGCGTGACCGACGCATGGAACAGGCCGGCTTCGGCGGTGATGAACGGTGACGTGCGTCCGGTTGTGTTCAGATACAGCCTCGCGCCGAACAGCGCGGCGAAGCCATCAACGCCAGGTTCCGATACCCATGAGCCGCTGCCTTCGAGCGCCAGGCGTCCAGACGCGCGCCACCCGGCCGACCAGCCGAACGCGGCAGCCGGTCCCGTCGCCGCGCCGGTCGCGCCGCCGAAGAGCGAGAGCTCGGCGCCGCGCGTGACGTTGATGCGGCTGTAATCCTGCTGAGCAGCCGTCTCAACCGGCAGGGCGCACACGAGGAAAGCTATGAGCGCAACGCAATGCGAGAGTCGCTTCATCACTTGCCGTCTGTCAGCATCGCTCCGCGCCGGCGCGCCGCCTATGTCGATCCGGCGGGGGCGGATGTTCTAGGGAGTTTCGTGGGGCGAGCCTTGCAGGCTCGCCTCGCGAACCCGCAGGGTTCGCGCCACGGCCAGCTAGAACGCCGGCGACAGGTTGAACTGCACAACCCAGCCGGCCTCCGGCCGGGAGAAAGGACGGGTGATATCGAGCTGGCCCATGCCGAAGCCGATCAGGTTCGTCCGCAGCGTGATGCCGGCGCTCCACGCCGGCGCCCCAGGACCGCGGTGCGGGCCGTTCGACCCGCGCCAGGCCACGCCGCTGTCCACGAACGCGGCAATTTCCGCCGGCACCGGTCCGTACATCGACCGGGAGAGTCCGAATGGGCGAAGGAGCGGCAGCCGCAGCTCGAGGTTCGCGACGGCGAGACGGCTGCCAAGGAGATCGTTCAGCTCAGGACATCCCGCCGACAGCACCGCCACACAGTCGTTGACGTGCCATCCGACGTCGAATCCGCGAACGAGCCACGGGTATCCCAGGTACAGCGACGGCAGCCGCGCGTCTTCCGCACCGCTGCCGTAGCGGCCGATGTGCAGCGCACGTGCGGCAATCGTGACAAACGGCACCGGCATGATGTACCGCCGGTAATCAGCAGTGACGTGAATGTACTGGAGACTCCCGAAGACCGGCGCGGCCTCCAGCCGATACCGTTCCCCGCTGACCATGCTCGTGGCACCGCCATGACTGGTGTCGCTGACGAACGCGGCCGCGACAGTGCCGAGGGTCATTGGATCGGCGGCAGGCTTCCAGGTCAGGCCGCCGAAGAATCCGGACAGCTCGTCGAAGGCAAGCCCCGCGGTTCCGCCGCTCACCTCGAAACGCCTCGCCCGGCTGAACGGGTACGACGCGGACGCGCGCAGCGAGCGTTCGACCTGGCGCACCAGCGTGTATGACGCAATCGGACCTGATATGTCGGTGCGCACGCCAACGTACGTCGGAATGACTTGCGCGAAGACGCCCCAGTTCCATCGGCGGACCTGATTGAGGTAGCCGACCGAGCCGGCCAGGTCGCGCAGGCTGAAGCCGCTTCCGAATGGGCTGGACATCTGCACGGCCGCGACGAGCCAGTGCGTATGCAGCATGTCGCTGAACGTCAGGCCGAGGCCGCCGCCGGCCATGGCCCCGAACGGATCCACGCCCGCGCCGAGGCTGACCTGGGCGATGTCCTCGATTGCCAGGCGGGCACGATATGGCGTCACCGGAAATTCCTCGGGCGGCGAGGGGGCCGCATCGTCGCTCGCGACGACACCGGATGGGCGCGTGGCATCGGTCGGAGGAAGCCGCGGCTGGGAGCCGCCGCCCAATGCGGGCGCACCAGTGGCGAGCGCCAGCAGATGAACCGCAAATACGCCGCCCTCATAGACCGTCACGGCCGCGGTGTCCGCGCCCGCCGCGATCGACAGCGCCGGGCTCGACCCGGTCAGGCCGGATACCCCGCTGTCGGCGTTGGTCAGGCGCGTGAGCGCGCCGTTCTGCAGATCGATCCCATAGACGTCGGGCGTGCCGTCGCTGTCGGAGATGAAATACAGTGTGCGGCCGTCGCGCGCCCATTGCGGCGCGATGTGCTTTCCGGTGGTGAAGGCGTTGACGGGCTCGACCGCGCCGGTGGCGGCGTCGATGAGCCCCACGCGATACGCTCCTGCAGTCAGCGCCTGGAGATCCGTCGTAAACCGGTCGGTCACGAACGCCAGGCGGCGGCCGTCGGGGGCCCAGGCAGGGTGCAGGTCCGCGTAGAGGTCGTCGGTCAGCCGGCGGAGAACGCCCCGTTGGAGGTTGAACGCGAAGAGATCCGACGTGCCGCTGCTCATGGCGCTGAACGCGATCGTCGTACCGTCGGGCGACCATGTCGGCCCGAAGATCTCGTCGACGCCGTCGACGACGACATCCCGCTCCAGCGCACCGCCGGGCCAGCGGAAGATCGAGAGCGCCGCCCGGCCGTCCGTGAGCGTCGCAATCGCGAGGCGCTCGCCGCGCGGATCCCACGCGGCGCCGGAACCGATGTACTGCAGGCTCGAGTAGCGCGGGTTCGCCGCGGTGTCCGTCAGCGTCGCCACGATCTGGCCGCGCTCGGCCTCGGCCACGACGAGATCGACGCTGAACAATCGTTCGGTGAGATAGGCAACCCAGCGGCCGTCCGGACTGAGCGCTGCCCCCACGTTGATCGATCCGTCGAGCGGACGCGCGCCGGCGAGATGGCGGCCCACGGCTGCCGACGACCCAGCGGGGTACGCCGCACGGAGTGCCTCGTGCCACTCGCGTTCGAACGCGTCGGCGGTGATGCCGAGAATGGTGTCGACCGCGTCGATCATGCCGTACAGCGTCGCCGCTCGGTAGAGATCCGCCACCGCGGTGTCTCCCCATCGGCCGCCGACGTAGGCCCAGAATGCGTGACCCCATCGATACGGGAAGAATTGCGGCTTGGCGAGATCGACGATCCGCGGCAGCGTGCCGCCCCGCACGGCATCGCGGAGCCACATGGCCGTATGCGTTTCGACGGCGCCAAGCGTCAGGTATTCCGCGAGACCCTCGGTCACCCAGAGCGGCAGCGGATCGCCGCTGTGCTTTCCGAGCGGCACGCCGCCGAGAAGCTGATCGAACTGAAACGCATGGACGATCTCGTGGCCGAGCACGTGATCGGTGTCGGCCAGCGAGGGCGCGAACGGCAGCGCGATACGGCGCCGTCCTGCTTCCGTCACTCCCGCGGTGCCGCCGTCGATGAGCCCGGGGATGATCAGCGTCTGATCGAAGTCCGGCTTCGAGCTGTAGAGCACGATCGGCTGCCGCCCGATCAACTCGTAGCCGAAGAACCGTGAGAAACGGCGCCACCATCGTTCCGCGAGGCGTCCAACGACATCAACCGCCTCACGCCGGTCCTGGTGAAAGTAAATGTCGAAGTGCTCGGTCTGCAGAATGCGGAACTCATGTCGGCGGTACTGAACCTTGTTCTTGCCGAAGTACTGCGCCGACGCGTCGCCAGCCACCATCAACAGCAGAAGCACGCTGACGATCGCCGAACGGGGACGCATGTTCCCACGATGGCGCACGCGTCAGATGCGCACTATGCCTATCCGGCGGTGATTCGCTCGGCAAGACCGTCGGCGAGAATCTTCACTCCCACGGCGAGCAGAATGAACGCGGACAGACGGAAGAGCACGAGCGTTCCTGCATCGCCGAGCACCCTCGCCGCGCGTGCCGCGAACCGATAGCACAGGTATATCGTGAACGACACGATGACGATGCCCGCGATCGCGCCCGGCAGCGCCGCCATACGGGTCGTATCGCCGGCGCCGGCGCCGAGCGTCACGGCAATGGCCAGAGAGCCGGGCCCGATCGTCACGGGGAACGTGAGCGGGTAGAACGCGGCGTGCGTCAGGTCCTTCGCGTCGCGCCGCGAGAGCGCGGTGATCGCCGCGTCGGGCCGCTGGTCGGTGTGCATCAACTGCCACGCCGTCGCGATGACGAGCAGCCCGCCGGCGATGCGAATCTCGGCGAGCGAAAGACCGAAGAACAGCAGGATGGACGATCCGCCCAGGGTGGCGGCGGCGAGCAGAAGGGCTGCGTTGCGGGCGATTCGCACCGCCATCGTCGCCCGCGTGCGATCGCTCTCACCGGTGGTCAGCGAGAGAAAAATCGGCGCGGTGCCAGCCGGATTGATGAGCGGCAGGAGGGCGGCAACGGTGACCACCGCAACGCGGATCATGATCGTCAGCGTCTCGCTCATCCGCGCAGCCGCCTGCTGTTGAACGCGATCTCAACGGCCGCCCGACGCCTTGCGGCGGTGATGAGCGGTCGCACGGACAGGGACGACGGTCAGGCGCCGGCGATCGTCGGCGACGATGCGTACGAGGAACGAGCGGTCGTCGTCGTGCTCAACGCCATGCACCTCGTATTCGAATCCGGGGAACGTACGGTTGAACGCCTCGAGCCCGCGCAGGTAGCGGATCGCCGCGCACACGCCCGGCCCTAACCGCTCGCCCGGCAGCGCGACCGGAAGGCCGGGCACCGATGGCACGACAATGACCGCCGCGATCTTCTCCGGGGCCTCGCCGAGCGGGACCGCCCTTGTCCGGCCGCGCAGGAGTTCCTGGTATCCGGCGGAGGGAGTGGTCACGACCCTGGGATCCGTGAGGACGGCTTCGCGGGCGAGGCTTGGCACCTCGAGCGCCACGATCGCCGCATGCATGCTGTCGCAGAGCGTGCGCAGCGTGAGATTGGCATAGCGCGGATGCTGCCCGGCCAGCTTCGGCAGCGCCTCGCCGACCGTGACCCCGCCGTCGTAGAACCGCTTGAACTCGTGCAGCGCCTCGATCACGGCGCCCCATCGGCCTTGATCGAGTCCCACCGAGAAGCGAAGGAGCGCGGTGTACATGCCGATGCGCGCAACGGCGATGCGGCGTTCCTCGAGGAACCGCGTCAGCACGCACGCGGGAATGCCCTGGCGTGTCAGCCCGCCCGACGCGTCAGCACCCGGGCACAGAATCGTCACCTTCATCGGGTCGAGAAGGACATGGTCCCCGTCCACGTCAACGTCGGCAAACCCGTGCCACCGCTCGCCGGGCTTGAGCGTCCAGCACGAGGCGTGCGCGGCCAGCATCTCGGCGGACGCCTCGGCAAACGGCACGGTCTCTCGCTGCAGCGGAGGCCGGACCTCGGGCGCTTGAAAGATGTCGAAGAACCACCCGTCGGTGCCGGAGGTCTCGAGCAATCGCGCCCGCGTCGTCGCCATCGTCTGGCGGAACGCGATCGCGTCCCGGATGGCTTCGTCGACGAGCGTGCGGCCGGCCGGCAGCTCCATCATCGCGGTGGCGATGTCGCTCGACGCAAGAATGGGGTGAAACGGCGACGTCGTGCCGTGGATCAGGAACGACTGGTTGAAGACCGGTGCGTCCACCGGGGCACGCGGGCTCGACCGTCCATGAATCATGGAGGCCATCGACAGCGCCGGCAGCATCTCGTGGGTGGACTGCACGGCAAACAGCGTCGGCCGATCGGGCGCGTCCGTTCGCACGCCCATCGCATGGCGACCGTCGTACATCGGGTGGGCGTGGGCGTAGCCATAGGCGGCTTCGTCGAAATGCAGCCGCGGCACGGCGCGGCCCACCGTGGACACCACGCGCTCGACATCGCAGCACAGGCCGTCGTAGGTATCGTTGGTCATCACCGCGAGCACCGGATCCGGCGAGGCGGCGTTGCGCGTCAGCGGACTGTGCTCGATCAGCTCCCGGATGTGGCCCGGCGCGAGGCACCACGGCGGAATCGGCCCAACCATCCCCAGGCCGTTGCAGGGAGGCTTGAGGTACACCGGCCGCCCGCCGGCGAGCATCACGCCATGCATCACCGAGCGATGGCAGCTGCGGTCGATGATGACGATGTCGTCGCGGGCGACGGTGCCGGTGACGACGATGCGGTTCGCCGTGGATGACCCGCCGAGTACGAGATAACTCCAGTCGGCGCCGAACACGCGCGCCGAGCGCCGCTCGGAATCCGCCGGCGCACCGACGTGCTCCAGCCAGTCGCCGAGCTCCGGCACACGCGTGCCGACATCGGCGCGCGCCAGATCGCCAAACAGGCGCTCGAACTCCGCCCCCACCGGGTGCCGCCGGAACGCCTCGCCGCCCTGGTGTCCTGCCCCGCCCCAGAGGCTCGGACCGTCGTCGATTTGCTGCTTCAGCGCGCGCAGGTACGGCGGCACCAGACCGGCGTAGTACTGGCGTACGGCGAAGTCGAGACGGCGCGCGGTTGTCTCCGGTGTTTCGGCGAGCGGATGCAGATACCCATGGACGTCGCGCGCCACAGACAAGGGCAGCGCCGCGGGAGCCGCTCGATCCACGGCCAGAAAAACCGGCATGAGGCGGCTCCGCGCGCGGATGCCCTGAACGATGGCGAGCGCGGCTTCACGGGAACACCGCTTCCCGTCGCCGAGATCCCAGTCGAGCACGACGGCCGAGAACGCCGGATGTGAGTTGACGAGAGCCAGCCCTTCGTCCGTCGATGACGCGTGCACGACCCGGTATCCCAGCTGCTGAAGCGCATCGCCAAGCCGGTGCACCGCGGCGTCCGCCGATGCGTGGGCAGCGTCGCCTCGAGGACTGATCAGGAGTACCGGTGAGGACGCAGTCATCGGCGCAGGGTCCCGCATCACAGGGATGGCGGTTACGGCCTCCTCGCTGGCGGGCGCGATCCCGCCGTCTTGGCAGACCCGGCGATGTACCCGCTCCGTGTGCGCACCAGCAGGCCCGGGGGGTCGTTCACGCGAACGGATACGCGCCGGAATCCGGCGCGGCCAGGACTGGCGGCGTAGGCAAGCCAGTACTGCGTCCGCAACTCGTTGCCGATCTGCGCGTACACATCGGCGAGCGCAGCCGGATCGACGGTGGCGAACGTACGGCCTCCGGTGTCTTCGGCGAGACGCCGCATCTCGAACCGGGACGTCGCGTTGCGCCATCCCGCGGCAGGCGTGACCGCGGCTTCCGTCGGTGGCAGGCCCGGCATGATGGTGAAGATCGTCACGTTGCCGCTTCGTGCAGCCGTGAGCGCCTGCTCGAAGGGAATGTAGCTGGCGTTGTCTGCTCCGTCGGTCAACACGACCAGCGCCTGGCGCCGGATGGCGTCGTCTGTCCGCCGCGCAAGCGCGAGCGTGTGGAGCCCGATATAGACGGATTGGTACAGCGCAGTGGCGCCGCCCGGAGAGACCGCGCGAATCGCTTTGATCACGCTGTCATGCTTGTCAGATAGTCCGTGAGCGACCGTCGCGCCGACGTCGAAAAGGATCAGGCCGGCCCGATCCTCGCTGCGCAGGCTGCTCACGAGATTGGCCGCCGCGAGCTTGGCAACAGGGAGCCACAGGTCCATGCTTCCGCTCGTATCCATCAGCAGCATCACGTCGAGCGGCGCATCGGACGTCGCGAACACCGAAAGCGGCTGCGGCACGCCTTCGTCGAATACGGTGAAGTTTTCGGCCCGCAGCCCTGCCACGTGCCGCCGCTGCGCATCGCTGACGGAGACCTGCAGGACGACGAGGTCGGTACCGCCGCGAAAAACGGCCGGCGGCGCACCCGTCTGCGCGGCCACAAGGGCGGCACTGAGGACCACTGCGAGAGCGACGCCGGCGCGCGCGCCCCGATCAGGGAAAATTGAAGCGGACCGCATACTGCACCCGGTGCGCCGTAGCGGAGTCCGGTGATCCCCCGAATACCTCTCGCCTGCCGTAGAGATACTCGACACCCATCCACCCACGATCGCCAAGGAACCAATAGAGGAGATTGACAGCTCCGTAATCGAGCTGCCGGTTGAAGTCGTCGTCGAAGAACGGCTGGTCGTCCGCCTTGGCGACGCTGTAGACGGCGTTTGTCGACCACCGCTCGGCCCAGAAATGCTCGTAGCCTCCCATGACCGCCGCCACGCGAACGGCGTGCAGCAGGCCGCTCTCGTCGGGCACCGCGGCGGTGCCCCCTCTGTAGCGGCCGATGCCGTCGCCGAACGTGGCGACGCCGTAGATGGTGTCGCGCCCAACTGTGCCGAAGTTGGCCGACAGCATCGTGCCCCACAACGTCGCGGTGTCCGGATCCTCGTCGGTCGGCCGGAACCGCGCGGCGCCGGTGAACCCCGACGCCATGATGTGGCCGTTGGAGAAGTCGTAGCGGAAGCGGGTGACGAAATCGGGTGAGGGGAACTCCGCCCTGCCCGCCACGCCATCGGGAACCTCGATGGTGGACTTGTTGTCTTCCACCGCGACCGCCCAGCTCGCTGCGCCGAACCTCCACGTATATCGCAGCTGTGCCTGACGAATGATGGCCATTGCGGTCGGCGACTCGAAGTCGATTGTCCGCGGCAGGTTGTCTTCATCCATGAAGGTGCTCCACGTCTGTCCGGCGAGGAGTCCCCTCCACGTCCCGTACGCATGCCGCATCCGGAAGGCGCTGCTCGAGCCGTAGAAGTCGCCCTCGACGTACATCCGGAGCTCATGGCCTTCGGCCGGGCCGCGGATGTCGATGCTCAACCGCGTTTCCTTGGCAATCAGGTTCGAGTTGGTCCGCTCCCCCGCGTTGATCGGGATCGCCCGCGTGTCGAACGAGTCCTCGTTATCCATCGGTTTGAAGTCGCGAATGATGTCGAGCTTGACGCGACCGCCTGGCTTGAACGTGAAGTCGCCCACCCGGAAGCCGTCCGCAGGCTTTTGAGCCTGCCCGGCGGGCGCCGAGGGCGCGCCGGCCTCCGGTGGCGGAGCGGCATCCTGCGCGGCGGCGGAACCGGCAACCGCCAGCGCGAGCAGCAGTGCGGGACAAAACGTGTGACGGACGCCTGGACTCATCGAATCACCTCGTCATGCTGGGTTTCAGGCCGCGCAGATCCGTGACGCGGCCGAAGCCGATCGGCACGCAGCGTTCGACGAGCCAACGTCGTGCGGCCTGCTCCGTCGCGAAGTACTCAATCGGGGGGTGCTGGCGGCGCGTAGCGGTCGGCGGGACGGTCTTCCACGCGCGCTCGCCGACGATGGCTATCCGTGAAATGGCTTCGCACCCGACGCCGTCCCACAGCCCCTCAGGGTCGAACCGCCCGTCATGGTGCGGGCCGGAGTAGCGCTGCACACGAATGAGGACCCGGACGGTGCCGAATCGCGCGATGGCCGCCCGTACGAGGTTGACCAGCGCACGCTCGTCGCCGCGCGTCACCGCGCCGGCGATCGTTGCGGCGACGAGACCCGACGGACTGCAGGACGGACTGACCACCACGTCACGCAAGTTACGTGCGCGCCTGCCGGGGCGGCTATGCGGATCTGGCGCGCGGTGCGTGCCGCAAACGCATAGAAGCAGGTACGGACAGTTCGTATCCTGCGGCGTCTACGCTTGCGCCGTCGGCTTCGAGCGGGCGGCGACTGGAGGCGCACATGAGGACGGAGACCACTGTTTCGCCCGCTCCGGTGGCGGCGGGCGCGCCGACGCCCCTCGTCGATTTCTTTTCCGCCGCGGAAGCGCGCATCGATCGTTGGCGCCAGCTGTCGGCCGTTGTCCGCGCGTGGCAGGCGGCGCCGGCGCAGAACGGCGCGGCCGACGCGCTGTTCACCGAGGCGGTATCGCTGTTCGCGGAAGTCGCGCCGCTCGAGGCGTTGTTCGCCTACCCGGGTCCGCGCCTGATGGCCGTGACCGAGCAGGCGCTCGCCGAGCGCAACGCCGGTGTGGCGGTGCGCCTGATCCAGCACATGTCGGCGGCGCTGCTCAGTGGCGCATACCGGCAGGACACCTCCGCCTGGGATCCGCTACAGGAAGAGGGCGCGGCGCGTGCCGGCGATCTGCGGGTGCCCGACCCGCTCACTGGCAACGGGCAGAAGCCGTACTTCGAGGTGCTGGTCGTCACGCCGACAGATCCCGCGCACTGGGAACAGGCCCGTCACGAGCTCAAGCGGCTGCGCCGCCCGGACGACGCCTTTACTTACGAGATCGTGCAGGTCGGCACGTTCGAGGATGCTGTGCTCGGCGCGGTCTGCAACTTCAACCTGCAGGCCGTGGTCATCCGCGACGGGTTCGAATACCGATCCCGTCACGACGTGCCGGTCCTGCGCGACTTTCTCCGCCGTCACCTCGGCACGGCAGACGCCGCCGCCGCTCCCGGCGCGCTGGCTCTGGCGCTGGCGCGGGCGCTCAAGCGCTACCGCCCGGAGCTCGACCTCTATCTGCTGACGGATCGTGCCGTCGAAGCGCTGGCGGGCAGCGAAGAAGCCGCCCCGCTGCGGCGCATCTTCCATAACGTCGACGAACCGATGGAGCTGCACCTCGCGCTGCTCGACGGCGTCAACGATCGGTACGAGACCCCGTATTTCAACAACCTCAAGAAGTACGCGCAGCGCCCCATCGGAACCTTCCATGCCCTGCCCATTGCCCGCGGCAAATCGGTATTCCGCTCGAACTGGATCCGCGATATGGGCCACTTCTACGGCGTCAATCTCTTCCTCGCCGAATCCTCGGCAACCACCGGCGGGCTCGACAGCCTGCTGGAGCCGACGGGCACCATCAAGAAGGCCCAGGAGCTCACCGCCCGCGCCTTCGGGGCGCCGCGCGCGTACTTCGTCACCAACGGCACGTCCACGGCGAACAAGATCGTCGTCCAGGCGATCTGCACGCCGGGCGACATCGTGATCGTCGATCGCAACTGCCACAAGTCCCACCACTACGGTTTCGTCCTCGCGGGTGCGCAGCCGTACTACGTGGAGGCGTATCCGCTGCTGGCGTACTCGATGTACGGCGGCGTGCCGATCGTGGCCGTCAAGGCCGCCCTGCTCAACTGCCTGGCGCAGGGCACGCTCGATCGGGTGCGTGCCGTCGACCTCACGAACTGCACCTTCGACGGGCATATGTACAACACGCGACAGGTCATGGAGGAATGCCTGGCGATCAAGCCCGACCTGATCTTCCTCTGGGACGAAGCGTGGTTCGGATTTGCGCGCTTCAACGCGTTCCACCGCCGCCGCACCGCGATGGGCGCCGCGGCCGCACTGAGCGCGCGCATTCGACAGCCCGGGTACCGCACGCAGTATGAGCAGGCCACCGCGGCTGCCGGTCCGATCGACGCCAGCAACCCGCGGCTGCTCACGACGCCGCTGCTACCCGATCCCGACAAGGCGCGCATCCGCGTGTATCAGACCTGCTCGACGCACAAGTCGATGTCAGCGCTGCGACAGGGCTCGATGATCCTGGTCTGGGACGAGGACTTTCCGCAGGTGGAGGGTGCGTTCGAGGAGGCGTTCTTCACGCATACGTCCACCTCGCCGAATCTGCAGATCCTCGCCTCGCTCGACGTCGCCCGCCGGCAGATGGAGCTCGAAGGGTACGAGCTCACGATGCATGCCGCCGAGATCGCGTTCCGCATCCGGCGCGAAGTGAACGGCCATCCCCTCGTCTCGCGCTACTTCCATATCGCCACGCCCGCCGAGATGGTGCCGCCGGAGTTCCGGGCCTCGGGCATCTCCGACTACGGCCGTCCGCACTCCACGTGGAAGGAGCTCGTCGACGCCTGGGACCACGACGAGTTCGCGCTCGATCCGACGCGGCTGACGCTCGTCTGCGGGTGGGCCGGCTTCGACGGCACGCAGTTCAAGACGCTGCTCGCCGACCGCTTCGACATCCAGGTGAACAAGACGTCGCGCAACAGCGTCCTGCTGCAGACCAACATCAACAACACGCGCAGCGACGCCGCGCTGCTGCTGAAGGCGCTCGCCGACCTCTCGCGGGAGATCGAGAGCAAGCTCAATCAGGGCGGCAAGGCGGCACGCGCGCACTTCGTCAGCCGCGTGCGGGCGCTGATGGAGGATGTCCCGGATCTGCCGGACTTCAGCCGCTTCCACGACGTGTTCCGCGACGAACCGTCCGGCCCGGCGAACATCGGTCACATCCGCGACGCGTTCTACATGGCCTATGACGCCGCCAACTGCGAGTTCCTCAAGCTGGCCAGCCCGGACATCGACGAGCGGCTGAAGACCGGCCCGGAGCTCGTCTCGGCCAACTTCGTCATCCCGTACCCACCCGGGTTCCCGATCATGGTTCCCGGACAGGTCATTACGCCCGAAACGATCGCCTTCATGCGCAAGCTCGACGTGAAGGAGATCCATGGCTACCACGCCGATCAGGGGCTCAAGTTGCTGACCCCGCAGGCGCTTGCCGCGCATGGCGCGCGCAAGACGCAATGACGGAACGAGGGTGATGTCGTGAAGCCGATTCAGCTCGACCTGCTGTCGACGATCCTGATCGCCTTCCTGGTGCTGTTCGCCGGCCGCGCGTTGATCGCGCGGTCGGCGTTCCTGGCGCGCTTCAGCATTCCGGCCCCGGTGGTTGGCGGTGTGATCACGGCAATCCTCCTCGCGGTGCTGGATGTCGCGGGGGGAATCAAGGTCGGGTTCGACATGGCGCTTCGCGACAACCTGCTGCTGATGTTCTTCACCACCGTCGGCCTGTCGGCCGACGCCCGTATGCTGGCGCGGGGCGGACCGAAGCTGATCGTCTTCCTGCTGGTCAGCATCGTCTTCATCGCGATCCAGAACTTCGTCGGCATCGCCGCGGCCGTCGCGATGGACCTGCACCCGGCCGTCGGCCTGCTCGGTGGTTCCATCACCCTGACCGGAGGCCACGGCACCGGCGCGGCGTATGGCGGCCGCTTCGGCGACACGATGAATATTGCCGGGGCGATGGAGCTGACGATGGCCTGCGCGACAGCAGGGCTCGTGCTCGGCAGCCTGCTCGGTGGTCCGCTGGCCGAGTACCTCGTCCGGCGTCACCGGCTGAAGCCGTCCGCCGCGGCGACGGCCGCGGCAGAGCACGCGGACGCTGGCGACGACCCGATAACGTCGCAGTCAGTCCTGAATACACTGTTCGCGATTCTGGCGTGCCTGGCGGCCGGCAAGATGATCGCGCGCGCGTTTCAGGGCACCGGCCTGATCCTGCCGGACTTTCTGTTCTGCCTGCTGCTCGGCGTGGCGATCCGCAACGCGGCGAGTTTCATCCCCCCGATCCGGGTGAGCAACGCCACCGTGGATCTGCTCGGTTCCGTTGCGCTCTCGCTGTTCCTGGTCATGGCGCTGATGGGCATGCGGCTGGTCGATCTCGTCAGCCTTGCCGGACCTCTGCTTCTCATCCTCACGCTGCAGGTGATCGCGATGGCGCTGTTCGCGGCGTTCGTCACCTTCCGCGTGATGGGCCGCGACTACGACGCCGCAATCCTGTCGGCAGGGCACGTCGGCTTCGCGCTGTCGTCCACCGCAGCGGCGCTGGCGATCATGAAAGCCGTCACCGAGCGGCGCGGGCCATCGCCGCTCGCGTTCGTGATCGTGCCGATGGTCGGCGCGTTCTTCATCGACATCGCGAACGCCCTGCTGATCCAGGGCTACCTCGCCCTGCCGCTCTTCGGGTTCCCGTCATGACCGCCCATCATGCGGCGCGTGGGGCGAGCCTTGTCAGGCTCGCCGCGGTATGGCGGTGGGCGTTTTGCGCGCTGCTGCTCGTCGCCGCTGCCGGGTGCACGCGCGGCGCGGACGAGGCCAAGCTGGCCACGGACGTGCAGAACCGACTGGACCGCGAGCTGTCACCGGATCTGTTCGAGCTCGTCGGTCTCAAGCGCGAGGGAAGCGCTCCCCTGGCTGCCGGCGAGTCCGGCGCGCCGCGCGTGATCGTGTACTACAACGCATCGCTTCGGCTCGCCAGGGACTACACGTTCGGCGGCTGGGACCAGCTCGCCCCGTCGAGCGTCGCCTACGCGCTGGGCGCCAGCGACAAGGGCGTGTTCGGCCTGCAGGCAACGAACCGGGCCGGCGAGGTGGTGCGCGCGTACGGCAGTGCCATCTATGAGGAGGGGCCGGACGGCTGGGTGGCCGTATCCGCTGTACCGGCCGAGCGGACGACCGCCGCGCCTGACCTCGACGCCACTGGTCCGTCGCTGCGATCCAAGCAGTTGATCGACGCGCTGGCGGCGAGAGTGAACCTGCCGCCGCCGGGCGTCACGCCGCAAGACGATCAGATCATCGCCGACGAGCTCGCGCGCGCCACGGAGAACATCGAACGGCGCGTGCAGCGGCGAGCGCACACATTCACGCTGGCGACGGGAGCGGCTGACAGCGAGTACGCCCGGTTCGGGCGATCGTTCGTCGAGGCCGTCGGCGCCGCGGCGCCGGCGGTGAAGCTGCGGCAGCGGGAGTCCGAGGGGAGCGTGGACAACGCCCAGCTGCTGGTGCGCGGCGAAGCGGATTACGCCATCATCCAGGCCGACGTCGCCGCGGCAGCGGTCGCCGGCGAGGACGTGTTCGCGCGGGGCGGGCCGCTCGCCAGCCTGCGGGCAGTCGGCGGCCTGTTCCCCGAAGCCGTCCACATCATCGTCCCCGAGAACTCGCCCATCAGGGAAGTCGGGCAGTTGCGCGGCCACCGTGTCGCCATCGGTGCGCTGGGCTCGGGCACCCGCTTCGACGCGCTGGCGGTGCTCGAGGCACACGGACTGAAGGTGACGGACCTCGCCGACGCGCGCGGCGATACGACGTCCGCCGCCCTCGCACGCCTGAAGCGCGGTGAGCTTCACGCGGTGTTCCTCACGGCGCTGGCGCCGACGCGGGCGCTTCAGCAGTTCGCCGTTTCGCCCGGGCTGCGGCTGGTCCCGTTGAGCGCGGCGGCCATGAAGCGGATCATCGAGCTGCGCCCCGGCCTCACGCCGCTGACGTTACCGGCGAATACGTATCCGAAGCAGCACGAGCCCGTGATGGCGGTCGCATCCATGGCGCTGCTGGTCACCACCGCCGACGCCCCGGATGGAGAGGTGGCGGCCGTCGCCGATCTCGTCTTCCAGCGCATGCCCGCACAGTACGCCGGCAGCGCCGACGTCATCCGTGTGTCGCCGGAAAATCAACGCCGCGGCGTCACCATCCCGCTCCATCACGGGCTGTTACCGCGTCAGTCGTCGCCAAGCACCGGCGGGTAGTTCTTCATGATCTTCGCGACGGCCTTGGCGACACTCTTGTCGCGATCCGCGGCATCGGCGTGGGTGTCCACTTCCTTCGTGCCGAGGCCGCGCCACACGACCTGCTTGCGCCTGGCGTCAACGACATCGATGGCGAGCGTGCCGACGACAATTTCGCGGACGCGCACGTTTGTCATGGTCGAGCCCCATCCCCCGCCCCAGCCCCAACCATAGCCGCCGTACAGCGGGCCGCTGCTATAGGTCGAGATGTCCTTGTCCTTGTCGAAGGCGACGTGGAACACCACGTTCACGTCGGGCGAGACGCTCGTCTTGCTCAGCCCCTTGAGCGTGAGCTGATCCTGGAGCGCGGCGACGATCCGCGCGTCCACGAGCGGATCACCGCTCGAGGTGCCCTCCGTCAATGCGTACGTGCGGTAGGCGGTGAACGGCGCCGTCTTGTCGTAGTCGTAGGTCGTCTTTTGCGCCGCGGCGAGCGCGGGCAGGAGAACGGCCAGTCCGGCGGCGCCGAGTAAGCCCTTGGCGTTCATGTGTGAGTCTCCTGGCCTGCTGTCGTGCAACGGCGCATCCAGGGGTATGGCGCCCGGATCCGGGCAGGAGATGCAGCGCCGCGCCGACGCGCGTTACCGTGGGCCGGAAGCGCCCACGGCGGGCCGCAGGTGCGGCCGCTCGGCCTCGTCGCGTCCGGGCACGACGACGCCGAGCTTCTTGATGCGGAACCGCAGCGTGTTCGGATGGAGCCCCAGCCGCACCGCCGCGTTCCCGGCGCCGTTGATACGGCCGCCGCACTCACGCAGCACCTTCTCGATGTGCTGGCGCTGCACGGCGTCGAGCGTCTGCTCGGAGCTGTTGCTGACCGGGGTTGCCGGGCGCAGCGGATAGTCGAGCCGCAGCGCGTCGCCCGTGGTCCGGATGAGCGCGCGCTCGATCACGTTCTCGAGCTCGCGGACGTTTCCGGGCCAGTCGTAGCGGACGAGCGCCTCCATGACGTCCGGCGGGACGGTGGTGACATGCCGTGCGAGATGATGCTGGTGCCGCTTGATCAGCGACCACACGAGGTCGGGAATATCGTCGCGACGGGCGCGCAGCGGCGGCAGCGTGATCTGAAAGACGTTGAGGCGGTAGTACAGGTCGGCGCGGAAGCGGCCGTCCGCCACCGCGTGCTCGAGATCCACGTGCGTCGCGGCGACGACGCGCACGTCGACGGACCGGAGCTTCGACGAGCCCAGGCGCTCGAACTCCCCTTCCTGCAGCGCGCGGAGCATCTTGGCCTGGAGCTCGGGCGCCAGATCGCCGATCTCGTCGAGGAAGAGCGTGCCGCCGTCGGCCAGCTCGAACCGGCCGAGCCGCATCGCCGTCGCGCCGGTGAACGCTCCACGCTCGTGGCCGAACAGCTCGCTCTCGATGAGCGTCGGCGGCAGCGCCGAGCAGTTGACCCGTATGAACGGCTTATGACGGCGGCGGCTGCGCTCGTGCACGGCCCTGGCGAACAGCTCCTTGCCCGTTCCGGTCTCGCCGCAGAGCAGGACGGTGATGTCGAGCGGCGCGACCTGATCCAGGCGCTCGAGCGCAATCTTGATCGCCGGACCGACGCCGATGATGCCGCCGTTTCCGGGCGTAGTGAATGACTCGGGCCGGCGGACCACTGCCAGCGGGTGCGGCTCTTCGCGGCGGCGCAGCCGATCCATGCCGCTGGCGACGATTTCAGCGAGGAACCGCAGGCGCCCGGAGGCGGCGTCATTCCAATCAGGGCGCTGACGCCGCGACCCGAGCATCAGCGCCGCGCAGACCGTCGAACCAAGCACGACCGGCACGGCGAGGCGCGCGACGATTCCGGTCCGCACCGCATGGGCATGATCGGCTGCGGCAGCTCTGGGATAGCTGCTGTCGGTGCTGACGGCCACGATCTCGCCGCGGACGACGCGCTGGAGCAGCCAGGGCATGTCGGCGAGATCGTCGGTGGTGCACGGCTCGTGGGAGCTCGCGGCCCAGGATCCGGCAACGGCGGCGTCGCCGTGCGCATCGTAGGCGACGAGCGTGCACTCCTCGGCGTTGAACACGGTCCCAATCGCCTCGAGCGCCGTCTCGAGCGGCGCGACGGCGGCATCAGCCTCGTCCGCCTCGATCCGGCGGAACAACGACGAGAGCGACATCGCGAACTGCTCGAACGAGGTGAGGTCCCTCGACGGCTCCAATGCGACTAATGGGGTGGCAAACGTCATGATTCGGACCGTCAGGGCGCCGGCGCGGCGAATCCGCCGCCGAGCGCGAGGTGCAGCGCGATGCGGTTGGCGAGGCGATCGTTGCGGATGGCGACCAGCGAGAACTGTGAATCGAGGACTCTCCTCTGCATCTGCAGCACGTGCAGCAGATCGGTCGCACCTGCCTCGTACCGGAGGCGTCCGAGACGAAGCGCTTCGGTGTCCTGGGTGAGCACCGCTTCAAGGTTGCGCTGCTGGTCTGCCAGCAGCGGCTCGTTACCGAGCGAGCTCTCGACCTCGCTGAACGCGCGGAGCGCGGCCTGCCCGAACAGCGCCAGTGAGGCTTCCTGATCGGCCGTGGCGAACCGCACCTGTGCCTGCAGCGCGCCGCCAAGGAAGAGCGGCGCGAATACTTCGATGCCGGCCCTCCAGAAACCGGCGCCAGCGCCAATCAGGCGGATCAGCTCACTCGTCGAGCGGCCGCCTCCGCCAGTCAGTGCGAATCGCGGCAGCCGCGCCGCCTTGGCCGACTGTACCGCGTGAAAGGCCGACGCCACTCGGCGTTCGGCGGCCACCAGGTCCGGGCGGCGTTCGAGCAGCTCGGATGGCAGTCCATCGGGGATCGGCGGCGGCACAGAAGGCAGATCTGGTGCCAGCTGTACTTCCGAGGCGGGATACCGTCCGAGAAGCACTTCGAGGCTACGAGTAATCTCCTGTAACGACGCGGCAAACGCACGCTCACGCTCACGAGCACGATCGAGGTCGGCGCCCGCGAGCGCGACGTCCTGCGCGCCGACCTGGCCGACGTCGTTGCGCGCGCGAACCAGCCGCAGCAGATCCTCGTAGAGGGACGCCGCCGTGATGGCGGTCGCCCGCAACCGATCGGTGGCGATCGTCTGATACCAGAGTGTCGCCACGAGCGCCGCCAGTGACTGCCGTGCCGCCAGCGCGTCCGCCGCGGTGGCGTCACGCCGGGCATCGGCGGACGCACCGGCCGCGCGTACACGCCCCCAGAGATCGAGCTCCCATGACACGTCCAGGATCTGCCCGGAGTGGTCGCGTGTCTCGGCGTCGCGGCGCGACACACCGGCCAGGCCCGTTGCGGTCAGGTGCGGATACAACAGCGCCCGGGCCCCGGTGGCCAGCGCCGCCGCCCCGTCCACCCGGGCCGAGGCCGCGATCAGATCGAGGTTGTTCCGCAGCGCTTCGTCAACGATCGTCTCGAGCTGCTTGTCCTGAAAGGTCTGCAGCCAGTCGGCGATGACGGCGCCGGCGAGTCCGGTCGTGGAGCGCCATTCAGGCGGCACGGCGGTCGTCCCCGGCAGGACACCAGCGAGCGCGTCGGCTGGTGACGGAGGCTGCTTGACCGCGCACCCCAACGGCGCCCCTCCGAGAACGACCGAGCCCAATAAGCCGATCAGACGTACGGATCGCATGATCAATGCAGACTGATGTGATGCTTGATGATGATCCAGTTGAGATACGACGAGACCCGCAACAGCACTTTGCGAATGATGTGCACGGCATGGAGATGTTTCGTGTAGATCGCACCCGTGCCGCGCGCGCCGGCGGCAAGGAACAGGTCCTTCTCGCGCTCGTCGAGCACCAGCTTCACCGCGAACCGTCCTTCCGGCTTCGGCGCCGCCCCGGTCTGCGGCAGTGTGCCCGTCAACGGCAGCTGGCCCTGTCCCTGGGCCCAGACGATCGAGTCGACCTTAGCCTTGATGATCCGTGCCGGATAGGTCGACATCGCCAGCTCCGCCTCGTTGCCGGGTTCGACCTTGTGCAGCTCGTTCTGCCAGAACATTGCGATGATGACGTGCTGCTGCTCGACGAAGCTCATGACCGGCTGGAGCGGCAGCTGAGAGACCGTCGAACCCGGGCGCAGTTGCAGATTGATGACGTGTCCGTCGGCGGGCGCAAAGACACTGGTCTCGGCGAGCTTCCATTCCGCGTCGCGCAGCTGCGCGCGGACCTCCGCGACCTCGGCCTGTTCGCCGCCAACCGCCGCGGACAGGCGCTCACGTACCGCCGCCGCCCGGGCCGTGCTCGCGGTCACCTCCTGCTCGGCCGCCGCCAGCTGTGGCAACAGGGCACCCAGGTCGGCACGCTGCTGCGCCACATCGGTCTCCCACTTCTGCGCCTCGAAGAGATCGCCCGCCCCGGAGACCGCGAGCTGTTTCGTCTGGCCGACGCGCAGCTCGGCGAACGTCAGGCGGGCACGCGACGCCTCAATCGAGCTGAGCAGCGAGCGCACGCGGTTTCCCGACACCTCGATCTGCGCTTCGGCCGCACGGAGATCCTCACGCTGTGCCGCAACGTCCGCCGTGGTCGACGCGAGGAGCGCACGCAACCGGTCCACCTCGTACTGGAACGGACGCGGATCGATACGAAACAGCAGATCGCCCTTTCGCACAAGACGATTCGGCTCGACAGGAACCTCGATGACGCGGCCCGTCACGCGCGGGATGACCTGGACCACGTACTTGACGACCTGCACGTCCAGCGCGGACGGAGCCACGACGTTGAGGATCAGCATCAGCCCCGCCAGGCTGACGATGGGAATGGTGATCACCACGACTGCCGCCGCCGTCGTCCACTTCAGCCACTTGAACTTGAAGAAGATCAGCCAGACGAAGAATGCGTAGATGGCGAGAAGGAGGACTTCCATCTCAATCCCTCCGTTCGGCGGCCGGCCGCTTCACCAGCGGCGTCTCCGCGGCGGCAGGATGGGCGCCGGCACTGCCCGTGTCGGCCGCACTGCCCGTATCGCCCGCACTGCCGGTGTCGGGAGGCGGCGCCCCGTGCTCGATCCGATCGGTCCCGTATGCCAGCTTGTGGAGCACCGGCTTCGAATACGCCCACAGCCACGCCAGCGGCCACAGCAGACCACCGAACACCAGCGAGAGCAGACACAACGTCCGAATCGCCTCGAACTGCGGGTGGCCGTGGCGTTCGGCAATCTTCTCGGGCAGGATGTGGACCATCCAGAACAGATACAGGAGCAGCGCCGGCACGAACAACAACACGAAAATAGCGATGTAATCGGCAATCGTGTCCACGATCTCGCCCGAGAACAGCATCGCGACGATCGCAACGGAGTCGGGAATCGTGTCCACGAGCTCGCCTGAATGCATCTGCGTCTCCCCGGTTTTCTGCCGCTACCGGCACGGCCGCTCACGCAATCTGTTCGTCGACGTCGTGGCGCAGGGTCCACGAGGGCACCTCGCCGAACGTGTGGCGGTAGCGCCCGGCGAAGCGGCCGAGCTCGAAGAATCCGTAGGACATGGCGATGTCCGTCACGGTGGCCGAGCCCGGGACGGCGGCACGCAGCGCGGCACGGGCCGCCTGCAGGCGGCGCCGGATGATGTGCTGCTTCGGACTGATACCGAGGATGTCGTGAAACGCCGCCCGTAACGTGCGTTCACTGACACCCGCGACACGGCTCAAGTGCGACATGGTCACCGGCTCGCCCAGGTTGTCGCGCAGGAACGAATCGACGCGGGCGACGACTTCGGAGTGCGGCACGCGAAGGGTGATTGACATGCCGACACCGTACGACGGCGATGCGACGCGGGGAACTCGGTGAACGACCGGATCAACGCAGGAAAAATTGCGCGCCGCCTGCTGGTACTTTCCACAGCAGGACCCTGTCAGACGTTTTTGTCGGCGTGGTGCGGCGCGGCGGGCGCCGCGATCAGATCAGGCCTTCACGAACGGCGAAATGCACGAGCGCGGCGGTCGATTGCACGCGCAGATGTTCCATCATCCGGTATTTGTGAAAGGCGATGGTGCGCGGCGACACGTTGAGAATCGCGGCCGCCTGCTTCATCGAATGCCCTTCCGCCAGCAGCTGCAGGACCTCGCGCTGGCGCGGGGTGAGCTGGTAGATCGGCCGGCGCACCTCCTGCGGCTGGACGAACGAGCCGACCAGATCGCGGGTGAGGAGCGGGGTGATGTAGTACCGCTGGTTCATCACGTCGGCGACGGCCGCCTTCAGCTCGGCGGCGGCCGAACGTTTCAGCAGATACGCGGACGCGCCGGCGCGGAAGGCCTCCGCCGCGACGTCGGCATCCTCGTTCATCGTCAGGAAGACGATGCGCGCCGAGGGCAGCACCCGGTGCAGCTCGCGGGCGGCGTCGAGCCCGTTCAAGGACGGCATCGAGATGTCGAGGACGGCGACGTCAGGCCGCAGGCGCGTGACGTCGCGCAGAAACGCGCGCGGATCGTCGTAGGTTCCGACGACCTCACAGTCCGGCTCGAGCAGTCGCCGGAGCGCTTCGGTCAGTAACGTGTGATCGTCGACGATCACGACTCGCGGCGCGCCCATGGTCACCCTTCGACTCAGATTCCGCGGCGGCCAGTCCCCGCTCTGGCAAACTGCCGGCCGTCGGTTGAGAGTATGCCCCGGTTAACGAGGGTGTCGAGTATACGCCTGCTGTGCGCATGATCGACACCGAAGAGCCGCGATGCCTGTGCAATGGTCACCACCAGGTCCGGCATTTCGCGGAATTCCGCGCTGACGCGCAGCAGGTCGGCGTCCCCCTCCACGACCGCGATATCAACGCTGCAGGACGGGAACGTGGTCGTCATCGTGAGCCTCAGCGATACCGGAGCACGGCCGGCGGTGAAGCCGAGAGTGTCGTGCCGCCGCCGCATAGGGGCTATGCGAAACCGGCGGTCGGCACGGCCGGAACTGCATAGAGGCGCCGACACCGGCACGCATACCGTGATCCGGACGCGCACACGACGCCGGTGCGCAGACGACACGCGGAAGGAGTCACATCATGAAAACCATCCTGTCGGCCACTCTGGTCGCCGCCGCACTGACCGCGACGGTGCACGCTCAGAGCAGCGAACCGGTGCACTTCATCATCGGCGGCGGGATGTCGACGCCACTGAGCAACGTGGCGGATCGATTCAATACCGGCGGCGCGTTCACCATCGGGCTGACGTTCGAGCCCGAGCCGCCGTTCGGTCTGCAGGTGGAGTACGGGTTCAATCAGCTCAATGGTCCGGAAGCCCGTATTCCGCTCCTGGTCAATCCAACCGCGACGCCGAGCGGCACGGCGCTGATCGAGTCACACCACAAGGTGCACTCCTTCCTCGCCACCGCGATGTTGCACGGCGGCGGCGCCCGGCGCTTCAACCCGTACGGACTGGCCGGCGGCGGCATGTATTACCGCTCGGTCAGCCTGACGACTCCCGACGTCGGGTTCACCACCTATTGCGACCCGTACTGGTACGTCTGCTACGCGGAGCCTGAGGAACTGGACCGGGTGATTGGCAGGCGTTCGACGTGGGATCCCGGGGTCAACGTCGGTGGCGGCCTCGCGATCCGCCTGGGCGGTTCGGCAGCCTTCTATATCGAGGCGCGCTGGCATCACACGTGGGGTCCCACGTTCACCCGTCTTGACGGCGTCGAGCAACGCGCGAACGGGGATTACTTCCCGGTGACGTTCGGATTCAAGTTCTGACCGATCGATTACGCACAACGCCATGCCGGCGAAAACACGATTCTCTTCGAGCGCCAGCCAGAACCGGCGCCATTCTCTGTCCGAGGCGGTCGACGTCCGCTCGCTGCCATGGACCGAACTGCTGGACCTGGTGCCTGCACCGGTCTGGATTATCGGACCACAGGCCAACCTCTGGTTCGGCAACACGGCGTGGCAGGCGATCACGTCCGCCGGCGCGGAGAGGTTTACCCGCAGCGGAACCGAATGGCTGCTCGCCGTGCACGAGGACGACCGCCGCGAGGCGGTGACGGCATTTCGAACGGCGGCGGCGAACCGGCAGTGGATCGACGTCGTCGTCCGTCTGCGCTCGGACGGCGGCCATCGCCAGTGGTCGCTCATCGGCTCGCCGTCCTGCACGCCCGCGGGCGACGTCGAGATGTTCGTCGGCGCCGCCCACGACATCACGGAGGCACTGGAAACGCAGCAGCGGCTGCGTGACCTGGGCGGCCGGCTCGTCGCGGCGCAGGAATCCGAGCGCGCGCGGATCGCCCGCGAACTTCACGACGACCTGGCGCAGAGGGTCGCGCTGCTCACGACCACGCTCGGGTCGGCTGTGCGGACACGGCCGTTTTCGACGAGCCAGGCGCGCCGCACGCTCATGGCGGCGTGCGAAACGCTGCACGAAATCACCAGCGGCATTCACCTCTTGTCCTCCGAGCTGCACCCACCGAAGCTCACGCTCCTCGGCCTGGGGACGACGCTCAAGGGGTTGTGCGACGAGGTCGCGGCCGGCAGCGGCATCCCGGTGCAGTTCCGGGAGGACGGCGACCCGGTCGCCGTCCCGGCCGACACGGCGCTCTGCTGCTTCCGGGTCATGCAGGAAGCACTGCAGAACGCGGTCAAGCACAGTGGCGGACGGCGCATCGAGGTCCGCCTCCGTTTCGACGACATCCAGCTCACTCTGTGGATCGCGGACGACGGCACGGGATTCGAACAGACGTCCGTCGGCGACAGAGGCCTCGGTCTGCTGACGATGCGCGAGCGCGTCGAACTGATCGGCGGCCGGTTTCGCATCATCAGCGAACCGGGATGCGGCACGCTGGTCGAGGCCGTCGCGCCGATTCCGTCCGCCGCCGGCGGAGAATTCGCGCAGGAACAACAGGATCCGGTGTCATGACGTACTCGCTCGAACATCCGTCGCCACAGCCGCCGCCGGGTCCGCCTGAAGGCGGACACTACGCAAGGCCCGCTGACGGCTCGCCGCGGCCTCTCAACGGTGCCGACGTCCCGCGCGTCGCCGTCCGGCTGCTGGGGCGAACGCAGAAGGTCGCCAGCGCGCTTGGTCTCGGTCTCGCCGGGCTCGGACGCCCCATGTACATGGCGTTGGGCCGCGAGGAGCTCCTCGGCCGCGACCGCTCCGTCGAGGCGATGCGGCGGCGCTGCATGGACCTGCTCGACACGGCGTACGCCGTCGGGATCCGCTACTTCGACACCGCGCGATCGTACGGTCTCGCCGAAGCGTTTCTCCGGGACTGGTGCGACGAGCGCGGAGTGCCCGCGAGTTGTCTCACCGTCGGGTCGAAGTGGGGCTATATCTACACGGGCGCGTGGCAGACCGACGCGCCGCGCCATGAGATCAAGCGTCTTACGCTCGACACGCTGAAGTGGCAGTCGGCGGAAAGCCGGGCCATTCTCGGTCCGTGGCTGTCGATCTATCAGATTCACTCCGCCACGGTCACCAGCGGCGTGCTCGACGATCGGCACGTGCTGCGCGAACTGTCGCGGCTGCGCGCCAATGGTCTCCATATCGGCCTGAGCGTCACGGGACCGCGCCAGGCCGACGCCATCCGGCGTTCGCTCGAGATCGCCGTGGACGGCGTGCCGCTGTTCGACACGGTCCAGGCGACCTGGAATCTGCTCGAGCCGTCCGCGGGCCCGGCGCTCGCAGACGCCAGCGCTGCCGGGTGCGGCGTCATCGTCAAGGAGGTCCTGGCCAACGGGCGGCTGACACGCCGCTTCGGCGGCCCCCCTGTCCGTCGCCTGCTGGCGCGTGCTGTCGCGCACGGCGTGACCGTCGAAGCGCTGGCGATTGCCGCCGCACTCCGCCAGCCGTGGGTGTCGGTCGTGCTCTCCGGCGCGGTCACGCGCGAGCAGCTGCTGGATCAGCTCGCCGCCTTCGCGATGACCGACGTCGAACCGTGCGTGCTACCGCAGCCAACGGAACTGTACTGGCAGGCGCGCAGTGCGATCGCCTGGCAGTAGGTTCAATGCGTCTTCGTGCGGCGCAGCGAAAACGAATGGCCGTGCCACCATCGCTCGACGGCCTGAACCCCGGAGAATGCAATCAAGGCGATCACCAGCGCGAACGAACTGCCAGCGACGATGAACGCCGTAACGACGGGACCATAAACGACCGCGAGCACGAGGATCGTGACCGCGGCTCCTGAGACGGCGAGGTTAAACGTCCGATCCATGTGGGACTCCGTATCGTGTGGCAGTGCAAACACGCTGCCTCGTTGATACGGATGCAGACACGGTGCGCGTGTGCCCACGCACGCGCAAACGGTGGGAGCCCACACCGTATGTTGTGACCGTGCTCCGCCGCCCCGCGGCCAAAGAGACAGGTTCCTTGGGATTTCCACGCCGTCGCCGGTGGCACGAGTGGTGCGCTCTTTGAGCGCATATCTCGGAGGCGCGATGCCTGCGGTTCCAGTCCTCGACCTGAACGTCATCACTACTACCGGCCAATACCTGCTGATCCTCGCGACCGCCGCGGCGTGCGGCGCGGCGCTCGGCCTCGTCCGGCCGGTGCGCCGCTCCCTGGTGCCGCGTTCGGCGCACGTGGTGCAGGCGCAGATACTCCTCGCCATCGTCGGATCGCTGATCATCATCGTCGTCGGCGAGAACCTGGCGCGCGCATTCGCGATCGTTGGCGCCGCCGGCCTCATCCGCTATCGCGCGCGCATCCGCGATCCCAAGGATGCCGGCGTGATGCTCATCGCGCTGGCGACCGGCCTGACGATCGGCGCGGGAATGTACAGTCTCGCCATCGTTGCCTGCGCGTTCGTCATCGCCGTGCTGTGGCTGCTCGAGTCGAGCGAGCCGCCGGTCCGCTCGCGGTTCGAGCTGACGATCGGCGGACGGGATACCGACAAGCTGAAGCCGGCCATCGAGCACGCCCTGAGCCGTCAGGGCGTCACCTATGTGCTCCTGGGATCCTCGCCGCACGAGCTGCACTACGAAGTGACCGTGCCCTTCCAGGAACAGATCCGCAAGCTGACGAAGTTGATCCGCAGCCTCGCCGGCCGGCGCGGCGCCTCGGTGGAATGGGACATCAAGAAACAGAAGGTGGTGAAGCCGTGAAGCCGATCCTGCTGTGTCTCGTGTTCGCGGCGCTGGCCGCGGCGCCGCACGCCCAGACCGCCGCCGACGTCGTGCGCTTTGCCGTGATCGGCGACTCCGGCACCGGCGGCGAAGCGCAGTACCAGGTCGGCCGTCAGATGGCGTCGGCCCGCAGCCGGTCACCGTTCGACCTGGTGTTGATGCTCGGCGACAACCTGTACCGCCGCGCATCACCGGAGGTGTATGCCTCGGCGTTCGAACGCCCGTATGCCGCGCTGCTCGCGGACGACGTCAAGTTCGTCGCCGTTCTCGGCAATCACGACTCGCCCGAGAGCGTCACTTATCCCGGTTGGAACATGAATGGCCAGCGGTATTTCAGCTTCACGCGCAACCACGTACGGTTCTTCGCCATCGATACCAACGTGCTCGACGCGAAGCAGCTCGAATGGCTCGATCAGACGCTGAGCACGTCGCAGGAGCCGTGGAAGATCGCGTACTTCCACCATCCGATCTACTCGAACGGCAAACGGCATGGGTCGAACGTCGAGCTGCGCATACGGCTCGAGCCGCTGTTCCTGCGCCATGGCGTCCAGGTCGTGTTTTCCGGGCACGACCACATGTATGAACGGTTGAAGCCGCAGAAAGGGATCACCTATTTCGTCGTCGGCTCGGGCGGACAGTTGCGCGAGGGCGGTGTCCGGCGATCGGAGACCACCGCGGCCGCCAACGATCAGGAGCAGTTGTTTCTGCTGGTTGACGTTGACCGGGAAGCGCTCCGGTTCCAGGCCATCACACGCAACGGGGCGGTGATCGACTCGGGAGCGGTTCAACGGCAGCCCTCGACCTAGGGGCGGAGGCAACGATGACGACACAGGCCATGCACCTTCGACGCGCCGGCGCCGCGCATGCCGCGGGGCGGATGACGGCGTCGGGCTTCTTCCATTTCGTCACCGGGCACTATCTGCTGCTGCCGATCGGCGCGGCGGTGGCGCTGGTCTGGGCGAATACCGCGCCCGAAGGCTACTTCACCTTCGCGCGGCTGCTGGCGTTTCCAGTCAACGCGATCGCCATGGTCTTCTTCTTCGGCCTGCTGGCGCAGGAGATATTCGAAGAGACGATGCCCGGCGGCGCACTCCACGATCGCCGGCGATGGCCGGTTCCGCTCATCGCCGCGGTCGGGGGAACCGTCGGTGCTGCGCTGACCTACGCGGCGTCGATCCGGTCGTCGACCGTGCCGATGTTCCTCGACGGCTGGCCGATCATGGCCGGCATCGACATGGTGTTCGCCTACTTCGTCGTGCGAGCCATTTTCCACCGCCATCCCGCGGTCACCTTTCTGCTGGTCCTGGCGCTGGCGTCGAATGCAATCGGGTTCATCGCCCTGGCGCCGTCGTTCCTGTTCGACGGTACGCGCGCGGGCGGAAGCGGATTGCTGATGGCCGCCGCCGTCGGCCTGGCGGCGTGGCTGCGACGGAAGCAGGTGCGCGCGTTCTGGCCGTATGTGCTCGTCTGCGGAGCGCTCTCGTGGCTGGCGCTGTATCTGGAAGGGTTTCCGCCGGCGCTCGCCCTGGCGCCGATCGTGCCGTTCATGCCGCATGCGCGGCGGCGCCTGGGCGAGCTGTTCGAAGACGAGGTCGACGCGGCCGGTGATTCGCCCCGTCACTACGAACACGTCTGGCACTATCACGTGCAGATCGCCCTGCTGCTGTTCGGCCTCGTCAACGCGGGAGTCATGATGACGGGCTACGGTGAGGGCACCGACGCGACGGTCCTTGCCGCCGTGGGACGCACCGCCGGCATCCTTCTGGCGGTCGCGGCGGCGCTGGCCGTCGGCCTGCACCTGCCCGCGCAGCTGACGTGGCGCGATCTGGTCGTCGTCGCCGTGGCGGCCGCTACCGGCCTCACGTTCTCGCTGTACTTCGCCATCGCACTCTTTCCCGCCGGACCATTGCTGGCGGAGATCAAGGTCGGAGCACTGCTGACCGCCGCGGCGTTGCCGCTGGCGTTCGGCGTCGCCTGGCTGTTTGGTGTCGGCCGCTTCCATCCGCGGCTGCATTCGTTCCGGCGGTGACGCACGCCGCCAGGAGGCGTTGTTATGCACGGGCCCTTCATCGTTGTCCTCGGGTTGGCTGGAGCGATCACGCTCGCCGACGCGACCGACGACGGGCTGTGCGTACGGCAGCCTTCGCCGACGTGCGACGCCGCCGCGGTCGCGGAGTTCTCCGGGCGCGTGCGCGACTATCTGCGGGTGCGGCAGGACGCGGCGCGGGGCCTGCCGCACGAACAGCCCTTTGACGACCCCCGGGAAGCACTGGCCCGACGCAAGGCCCTGAGGCAGGCGATCCGCGATGCCAGGCCCGATGCTCGAGCCGGTGACGTCTTCACTCCTGGCGCCGCCGCCGCGTTCCGGCACATCGTGGCATCAACGGCGGCCGCGCATCGCGTCGATCCGAAGGACGTCGTCCATGCGCTGCGCGCGGAACGAGAGTCCGGCGCGAAGCCACCGGCCGTCAACCGCCGCTACGACTGGCGGCTCGGCGCGTGGATGTGGCCGGCGCTGCTGCACGCGCTCCCGACGCTGCCGGAGGACCTGCAGTACCGAATCGTTGACAACGACCTGGTGCTCGTCGATCTGCACGCGAGCCTCGTGGTCGACATCCTGGAAGACGCGATCACCAATGATGAGGACTGACGCCGCAGCCCCGCAGCTGCTCGATGACATGAGCCGCGCCCTGACCGGCCTCCGCTCCGAAATGGTCGGTGCGGAGACGCTGGCGCTCGACGGCCTGGCGGATCTGCCGGAGCCGAGCCAGGCGAGCGCACGCAATCTGCTCCACTATCTGGCGCTGCGGCGGCACGACCTCCGCAGTCTGCAGCGGAAACTGGAGTCGGTGGGGCTGTCGACGCTCAACGGCGCGGAGTCGCGGGCGCTTCCACACGTGGACGCGGTTCTCGGGATCCTGCAGCGTCTCGACGCCGCAACGCCGTGGCGCGGCAGCGCATCGAACGCCGGGCGGGCGCTTCTGGACGCGCATACCGATACGCTCTTCGGCCCCGCGCGAACTGGTCGCGCCGTGCGCATCATGGTGACGATGCCCTTCGAGGCGGCCCACGAGTACGTGCTCGTCCGTAATCTTCTGAGTGCCGGCATGGACTGCATGCGCATCAACTGCGCGCACGACAATCCGGACGCGTGGGATCGCATGCTCCACCATCTCCGGCGCGCATCGGATGAGACCGGCCGATCGTGCCGGGCGGTCATGGATCTTGCCGGCCCGAAACTCCGGACGTGCGCCGTCGAGCCCGGACCGCGCGTCGTCCGCTGGCGGCCGCGCCGTGACCTGTTCGGCCGCGTTGTCGTGCCCGCACGCATCTGGCTCACATCGCGTGAACATCCGCGTCCGGCGCCACAACCTGCAGCGGTGACACTCCCGGTCGGCGGGTCCTGGGTCGCCCAGCTGATCGCCGGCGATCGCCTGACGCTGATCGATGCGCGCGACGCCGAGCGCACGCTGGCGGTAACGGCGGTCGAAGACGGCGGCGCGTGGGCAGAATCGAGGCAGACGGCCTATGTCGTGCCCGGCACACCGCTCATCCGCGAGCGGCGGTCCGCAGACGACCGTCGGCGGACGCATGTCGAGGACGTGCCGGCACGAGCGCAGTCGATCGGGCTCTCAGCCGGCGACGTCCTGATCCTCACGAAGGACGCGGCTCCGGGCAGCCCCGCGGTTCGCCACGAGAACGGCACCGTGCTGGCGCCGGCACGGATCGGCGTGACGCTGCCCGAGGCGCTCGACGCCGTCAGGCCAGGCGAAGCCATCTGGTTCGACGACGGCCGGATCGGCGGGGTGGTCCGAAATGTCTTTCCCACGCACGTGGAAGTCGGTATCACGCATGCCAACACCACCGGGCTGACGCTGGGCGCCGACAAAGGCATCAACCTGCCCGACAGTACGCTGCGCGTCCCGGCGCTGACGCCGAAGGACCTCGAGGATCTTCGGTTCATCGCGGCGCACGCCGATATCGTCGGGTTTTCCTTCGTTCGCACGGCTGAAGACGTACGCGCGCTCCAGGCCCACCTGCACGCGCTCGACCGGCCCGGCCTGCCGATGATTCTCAAGATCGAGACCCGCCGCGCATTCGAACATCTGCCCACGCTGCTCATCGCGGTGATGCACAGCGCCGCGGCCGGCGTGATGATTGCCAGAGGCGACCTGGCGGTCGAGTGCGGCTTCGAACGGCTCGCGGAAGTGCAGGAGGAGATCCTCTGGCTGGCCGAGGCGTCACATATGCCGGTCATCTGGGCGACTCAAGTGCTCGAGACGCTCGCCAAGGAAGGCATCCCCTCGCGCGCCGAGATTACCGACGCGGCAATGGCTGAGCGCGCCGAATGCGTCATGCTCAACAAGGGACCGTATATTCTCGACGCGGCCAGGGCGCTGGCGACCATCCTCACGCGCATGCAGGCGCATCAGCGGAAGACGCGGGTCATGCTGTGCCAGTCCGGCATCGCCAGCCGGTTTTTCAGCGGGCGCCTGTAGCGAGTGTCCCGCGCGGTCTCCGCGGTCTTTCAAAAGTCGAGGCCGAGCGACAGCACGACGGTGGGTGTGCGGCGCTCCCCGAGGAACACGTAGACGGCTGCGTCGAGCCGCTCGAACGTGGCGTTCACGAACGGGCCTCGCTGGATATTCCGGTCGCTGGCATAGGCGCGCGTCCGCTGCGTCACCAGTCCGGCGCGCAGCCAGTCGAACGGCGCAATCGCGGCCTCCGACCAGTGGTACGCAAAGCTGTCCTCCGATGTCGTCGCGAACACGTACTCGCCCTCGATGTAGGCGTCGACCTTCCACCAGCTCAATGACGCCACGTAGCCAGGTGCGATGCCGCCGGTCGCGCCACACACCGCGCCCACCATCGGCGTCAGCTCCCACTCGACGCGGCCACCGCCTCGCATCGCGTAGCCGGCCCACAGCGAAGCGGTCCCCAGCGCTTCGTAGTTATATCGGCCTTCCAGATGGAGCACGCCGCGGCCGGCGGTCACCGTCGGCTGAGCGTAGTTGCTCTCGTCCGGCAGTCCGTAAATCGCGACGGACGCGGACACCGACCACTCGCGCTCCTCACCGTCCCCGGCATCCTGGGCGGACGATGTCTCCGGGACGAGCGCGGCCAGCAGCAAGGTGACGACTGCCGCACGCACCTGGCATCACCCTCCGAGCGCGATCGTCAGAGCGACGAGCCCGCAACCCAGCAGCACCATGGAGAGGCCGACCAGCCAGGACGACTGCCCTGCATGGCGGCCGTAGGTGACTCCGACCCCCCAGAGCATCGCGACCGCAATCGCATTGGACATCCGCAAGGCGCTTGTCGCGTCCGGGAGGAACAGGAACGGCACGACGACCGGCAGCGTCGACAGGAACACCAGCAGGAACACTCCGAGCGCCCCACGCCAGTGCTCGCTATTGAGCCGTGCGCGCTCTGGCGGGACCGGCAACGTCAGCAGCCGCTGGCGCAACTGTTCCAGCCCGGCCTGGTCGAGGACCGAGGCGACGACCGGGGGCAGAGCGGCAGCGATCAGGAGGCGGCCGCGCGCGGGATTGCCGGTGCCGCGAACGGCGCGGTAGACCGAAAGGTTATGGCCCTGCTCGCCCAGACAGGCCATCAGGTACAAGACCGCATCGATGATGCCCCACGCGATGTTGCAGCCGAGCGCGCCGACGAGCATCGCCCGGACGTCGTCCTGCCCCGCGTGAGCGACGCTCAACGACCCGGTGAATGTGAGCACCATGATCAGGCCGAACAACACCTCGGCCGTGCGTTCCGCCGGATCGAGCACCCGCGTCCGTTTGCCGAGTGAATTGATCGCGGCCGCCGGGCTGTGGAGGTGCATCAGCGTCCCGCTCATCGCACCAGCGGCGGCATCAGATACAGGCTGGTCGCAAAGATTGAATAGATCATCAGGAGCAGCACACCGACGAACCACGTGGAACGCCCGTTGTTCGTCACCAGCGCAACCGCGAGCGCAGACACCAGCATCATGACGACGGCGCTCATCCAGAATCGGAGATCCATCGGCGCCGGGGCGATGGCATAGCTGATCAGAACGAGGAACGGACCGACGAACAGCGCCAGCTGCGTCGCGGCACTCAACGCGACGCCGACACTCAGATCGAGCCGGTTCCTGCGCGCGGCGGAAAAGGTGGTGGCCATTTCCGCGGACGCGCCGATCAGCGCGACGACGATGAAGCCAACGAAGGCCGGCGTCATGCCGAACGACACCGCCGCGTGCTGCACCGATTCGACGAAGATCTCGCTCACCAGCGCCACGAATACGGTCACCACCGCCAGCGTCATCAAGGCGAGTCCAATCGGCCGCGTCACGTCATCGCTGCCGTGGTGCGCGCTGGCGAACAGCTCGCGGTGCGTGCCCAGCGAAAACAACAGCGCCAGTCCGTAGGCGACGATCAGGAGGCCGGACAGCACCAGACTCACCTGCTGCGTGAAGGCGGCCGCGCGGCCGTCTGCCGCGTTGATGGCGGACGGCACCAGCAGCGCGATTGTCGCCAGGAACAGCAGACTGGCCTGAAAGCGGGCGTTGACGTGATTGAACTCCTGAACGTGGTACTTCAGCCCGCCGAGCAGGAACGACGCACCGACGATGAAGAGGCTGTTGGCCACGATCGCGCCGGCGACGGACGCCTTGACGAGCACGTACTCGCCGGCCCGCAGCGCGGTGACGGCAATGACCAGTTCGGTCAACGTGCCGAGCGTCGCGTTCAGGAGCCCGCCGACGGCATCGCCGGTCTTCGCCGCGACCCAGGACGTGGCCTCGCTGAGGAGCGCGGCCAGCGGCACGATGGCGAGCACCGAGAACACGAACAGCAGCGTGTGCGCCTCGGGCCGCAGGCGCTCGCCGGCAAGAACGGCCGGCACGAAGATCAGCAGCCACAGCAGCGGGTTATGGCGCAGGGCGGCGAGTAAGGCGGCCATGATCGCAGCGCGCGGCTCGCTGAATGAGGACGCGACCACGCAACGTCCCACTGTCGTCCGCCGAATCGCGGTGCGCCTATGCGAATTCGGAACGGCCGCTCCCGCACGTCAGCGGTATCACGTCCGAGGCGTTATGACAGGAAGTGACACGACGGGACATTGGATCCGCCTCGGCCGGGACCTGACGGGTGCTTTACAAATCGTTTACGTCTGGGCTGAAATCCGTGCACTCGGCGGCGGATCGTCATTGACTTGCCGTCTCGCACTCTTTTAGCGTACTGCCTCGCGGGCTATGAGGTGGTTCCACGGTCTGTGCTCGCCGGCGGTATTGTGTCCGCTCGTCGCGATCCTTCTTGCGGCCGTATCCGACGTCGACACAGTGCGGGCTCAGCAGGGCCACCGTCAGGTGCTCGTTCTGCACGCGACGCGCCCGGACGCGCAGTTCAGCCTCGTCGCCGAAGACGAATTGCCACGCGCGCTCAACGCCGAATTCGACGGCAATCTCGATTACTACTCCGAGTTCATCGACGTCGTCCGTTTTCCCGAAGCGTCGTATCGTCTCGCCTTCGCCGATTTTCTCCGCGCGAAGTATCAGGGGCGGCAATTCGACGTCGTGATCGGACTGGGAGACGCCGCCGTCGAACTGGTCGAGGCAAATCGCCCGGCGCTCTTTCGTGACACCCCGATGGTGTTCCTGGCGAACAATCGGGCCACGCGAGGTGGACCGGACTCGACGGGACTCATTCTCGAACGAAATTTCGGGGCGACAGTCCCATTGATTCAGAAGCTGCAGCCAGACGTCACGCAGGTCTTCATCGTCAGCGGTGCTGCCGTCGCCGACCGTGCGTACGAGCGGCTCGTTCGGACGCAATTTCGGCCGTATGAGTCGCGCCTGACCTTCACCTACTTGTCCGGACTGGCCAGCGACGATCTCGAACGGCGACTGGCAGCGCTACCTCCGCACTCGGCTGTCTTCTACGCACTCGTCTCGCAGGACGGCGCCGGCAGGAAATTCCACCCGCTGGATTACGTCGACCGGGTCGTCGCGGCGGCGACCGCGCCGACCTATAGCTGGGTCGACTCCGCCTTCGACCACGGCATCGTTGGCGGAAGCGTGTACAGCCAGCGAGCCGCCACCAGTCACGTCGCACGCCTTGCCATCCGCGTGCTGCGCGGAGCACGAGTCGACGGTATTCCGATCGCGCAGCTCGACCTGAATGCCGATCAGGTCGATTGGCGTCAGCTGCAGCGGTGGGGCATCCCGGAAGCGCGCGTTCCGGATAACGCCCTCGTCCGGTTTCGCGAGCCGGGGGTCTGGGACCGCTACCAGGCCTACATCCTCGCGGGCATCGGCGTCTTCCTGATCCAGACCGTGCTGATCACAGGACTGATGATTCAACGCGAACGGGGCCGGCGCGCGGAGCGCGAGCTGCGGCAACGCCAGTCCGAGCTCCAGGCCAGCTATGGGCGAATCCGCGATCTCGGGGGCCGCTTGTTGAACGCGCAGGAAGCGGAGCGCGGGCGGATCGCACGCGAGCTGCACGACGACATCAACCAGCAGCTCTCGCTGCTCGCGATCGATCTGGCAATGCTGCGCGGTCTCGTCCGCCCGCAGGCGGCGCTGGAGTTGATCGACACCGCGTCCTCGCGCACGGGAACCATCATCACCAGCGTGCACGATCTGTCACGCCGGCTGCACCCGTACAAGCTGCAGCTGATCGGGTTGGTCGCCGCGTTGGCCGATCTGCAGAACGCGGTGTCACAAGCCGGCATCGCCATCACCTTCACTCACGAGAACGTCCCTGCGCGGCCGCCACAGGATCTCACCCTGTCTCTGTTCCGCATCGTTCAGGAGTCACTGCAGAACGCTCTCAAACATAGCCACGCGCGCTCGGTCTCGATGACGCTGATCGGCCGGCCCACGGAGCTCGAACTGACGATCGTGGACGACGGCGTCGGATTCGACGTCGACACGGCATGGGGCGAGGGGCTTGGCCTGATCGGCATCCGCGAGCGGGTGGACGCCGTCGGTGGCACGTTCGTGATCCTCTCGAAACCGGGTGCCGGCACGAGGCTCGAGATCCGTGTGCCGCTGAACGTTATCGAGGACACGAGATCGTTACCTTCTCTCGATTTCCACGGCGATACCCCAGCGCGCACCTGACGAGCCCACTGGCACGATGGCTGCACTCAGCAGCCAGTCACAATGTGTGCAGTCCACCCCGCAGGCGTTGATCGCGATCAACGCGTTATCGCGTCGTGCTTCATTAGAATTCGCGTCATCGCGTCGTGCTGCACCACCTGCACCACAATCCAGGGCATTCCGGGGTGACAGCCCGCGACATCTCGCCCAGTTCGTCGTCTGACCGACCGACGCGCGTTCTTCTCGTCGATGACAGTCCTGAACTGCTCACCATTGCCGGCGCGGCGCTGGCGCCCGTCTGCGTGATCGTCGGGACGGCGACGGACGGCCGGTCGGCGCTGGCAGCAGCCGGCACGTTGCGGCCTGACGTCATCGTGCTCGATATCTCGATGCCGGGGATGTCCGGGCTCGAGGTCGCCGCCGCTCTGTGCGCGCAGAAGTCTACGGCCGCGATCGTGTTCCTGACCATCCACGACGACGCGCAGATCGTCGAGGCGGCGATGCAGTCCGGCGGAACCGGCTACGTGCTGAAGCGGCGGCTGTCGAGCGACCTGCTCGCAGCCGTGCAGGACGCGCGCGCGGGACGGTCGTTCATCTCTCCGAGATCCTGACGGTCAGGAAACACCAGAGCTCGCCCGCTCTCGCGGGCGGATCTGCATAGTCACGTTCGACTCGCAGCCTCACAGTGAAGATGGAGGTGGGACGGACTATGACTCTTCGGTATATAAGTGGCGCATCAATGGGCATCGTGCTGACGTGGGGGCTCGTCGTCGTCGCTCCGGCACGCGCACAGAACGAAGCCCTGCTGCCGGCGGGGGAAAGCGCCGTGATAACGGTCACGGGGTGTCTCCAGCGCGGCGGCAAGGATGGTGACAAGTACCTGCTGGCGAGCCCCCGGCTCGGTCCGGTCGCCAGCGTAACCGACGCCGCGTGTGACGCCGCGATCGACGCACGAGCGCTCGATCTCGATGACGCCGACGATCGCGGCATCAACGAAACGCTGGTCGGCCGCTGGATTGAGATCAGCGGACGGCTCGAGCGGGAGACGAGCAGCAACCCGGAGAACCTGCGTGAGCTCTCGGTCAGGTCCTTCCGGCTGATACCGGTCGTGCCGCAGCGCGCCGAAGCCGCACCAGCGCCGGTGCCGGCGCCGCCGGCGGAATCGCCCGCGCCTGCTCCTGCTCTGCCGCCACCGGTCGCGACATCAGGAATTCAGGAGCCGCTGCCGAAAACGGCGAGCCCACTTGCCGTCATCGGACTGCTGGGGCTGCTCTCAGTGGCGGGAAGCTTCGGCTTTCGCGTCTACCGTTCGCGCGTGCGCGGATAAACGAGAGGATCGGCTCATCGTTCATCAGCCCGCCGCCAACGCGTGAGCGGCGGCGGGCTCGTGACCGTCACGCGCCCGCGTACTGCTCTGGCAGCGCGGCGCGCGACGCACGGTACAGCGTCACCAGCAGCCGGCCCGGCCTGAGCGGCTTCGGCACGAACGTGGCGCCCAGCGCCGCCGCGTCGCGCGTCAGTACCGGATCGCGATGATGCGACGTCACCACGAGGATCATCTGCCGTCGCAGCCAGCGGGCGATGTGCGCGAGGTGCAGGCCATTGTGGCATCCGAGCCGAATCTCGGTGATGAGGACCGTGGGCGGCCGCCGCACGAGTCGCGTGTGGGCACTCCTGAAACTGTCCACCGCGGTGACCACGAGTCCAGCCGACATCAGGGTGGCAACGAGGAGCTCCCGATCGGCCTGATCGGGCTCGACGACGAGGGCCCGCATCCCCCACAACGGTAGAGTTTCGGAACGGGTGTTCAATGGAACGCGACCTGCGCGGGATTCTAGGGAAAGAAGACGCGCAGGCGTGTTGATTCGAATCAACCGCTAGGCATCGCGTCGCGCGCCGGCGCACATCATGCGGCCGCGGCTATCGCGGCGAAGCGCTGACGGTCGATGACGCGGACTTCACCGCGACCGTGGAACTCGACAATCCCCTGACGCTCGAGCCGCCGGCTCGCCCGGCTCACGGCCTCGGGCGACAGTCCCAGGTAGTTGGCAATGTCCGATCGGCTCATCGGCAGCGCGATGTCGCGGTGACCTTGCGCCAGGCTCTGCTTCTGCAGCAGACGCAACAGCATCGCCAACCGTCCGGCCGCGTCGCGCCGTCCGATGATGATCGTGTGATGCTGCACCTCGCGCAGCACATGGACGACCTTGCAGAGAAACTGCAGCTCGATGTCCGGCTCGCGCTTGAAGAGCGCGGTGAGCGCATCGAACTTGATGTCGTACAGCCGCACCGGGGTAATCGTCTGCACCGTGTTGACGTAGTACCCGGCTTCGGCGAGGCCGAAGAGGTCGCGCGCGAAAAAGAACGCGGCGATGCGGCGCCGGCCGCTCGCCAGATCGCGATACGACTTGACGACCCCCTCGCCGATGATGAACACGCTGTCCGCAGGGCTGCCCGCGCGGTAGACCACGGTGCGCGCCGGCAACTCGCGAACGGTCGCCAACCGCACGAGCTTCTCCCGCTGCGCGTCGGAGAGCAGCTCCACAGGGTCACTGCCTGAAGCCTCCTTGAGGAAGGGAATGGCCACGAGCGCCGGCTCGCGTGGGCTCGCAGCATCTGTGCCGTTACTCCAGGCGGGTTGCTTCGACATGATCGCGGTGCTCCTCATATCGAGACCCGATCAGCAAACATCCGTCCGCGCATGTTTCAGACCCGATCACGCGGCGTTGCGCGGGCGATCAGGACGTGGCTCTCAGCGGGCTGTCACCAGCCGACGGCCGGTCGTCGCGGTGCCGTCCGATCCGCGCGCGTACCGCGCTGTCGTCGGCGCACGCGGCGGCCACCGGCTTGCAGCAGCAGGAGGTGAATCGCTTCAGGATTCTCAGAGAGTGACGTGATGCTGCAACGAAGCCAAACCCGTCGATCGATTCGCACGTACGTGGCCGTGGCGTGCACTGTTGCGCTGCTGCCCGGAAGCTCCCTCACAACGCAGGCTGCAGCGCAGGAGCCGCAGGCGGCCGCCGAAAGTGCAGTGAGCATTCCGCCCGATCAGCTCGATTCGCTCGTCTCGCCTATCGCGCTGTACCCCGACCCGCTGCTCGCTCAGGTGCTGGCCGCGTCGACCTACCCGCTGGAGCTCGTGCAGCTTCAACAGTGGCTGCAGAAGAACCCGGGGGTGAAGGACAAAGCCCTCGTCGACGCCGTGTCGAAGCAGCCCTGGGATCCCAGCATTCAAGCGATGGCCGGGCTGCCGGATCTCGTCAGGCGCCTCGTCAACGACATCCAGTGGACCACTGACCTCGGCAACGCCTTTCTCGCGCAACAGAACGACGTCATGGATGCCGTTCAACGAATGCGCCACAAAGCGCAGGACAAAGGCACGCTGACGTCGACACCGCAGCAAACGGTGCAGACACAGGTCGTCGAGCGCGAGCAGGTCATCGTGATCGAGCAGTCCGAACCGGATGTCATATATGTGCCCGAATACGACCCGGTCTGGGCGTATGGCGCGCCCATCTACCCGTATCCGCCCATCTACTACCCGACCGGCGGCCTGGCGCTGGGTTTCGGAGTCGGCGTCGCCGTGGGCGCGATCTGGGGCGGGGGCGGCGGCTGGGGCTGGGGATGCCGATGGGGCGGCGACAACGACATCACCATCAACAACAACAACAACTTCAACCGCAACGCCAATATCCGCGCCGGCAACAACAACCTCAGTGGGCGCACCAGCTGGCAACACCGTCCTGAGCATCGGGGCGGGGCGCCGTATCGGGACCGCGCCACCGCCAACAAGTACGGCGGCACTGCCCGCGGCGACTCGTTGACGCAGCGGCAGGCGGGCGCCCGGCAGGAAGTCCGGCGCGAGGGCGGCAACCTCCGCAGCAGCGGCGCTGTGGGCACGACCGGCGTGGGTGACCGCGCGGGAAGCCGCGATGCACGGGGCGGCAGCGTCAGCGACCGCGCCGGCAGCCGCGACCCGCGGACCGGCGGGCTCAGCGAGCGATCCGGCGGTAGCGTCAGCGACCGCGACCGCGGCGGAAATCTTGGCGACCGATCCAGTGGCAGTGTCGGTGACCGCGGAAGCTTCAGCGGCAGCAGCGGCGATCGCATCGGCAGCCGCGACCTGGGCAGCAGCGATCGAGGCAGCGGTTCGTTCGGGAGCAGTGGCGGTTTCGATGGATCCAAAGCTCGCTCGAGCAGCAGCCGCGGTGGGTCTAGCACGCGCAGCTCCGGCGGGATGTCGCGCCCGAGCGGCGGCGGGATGTCACGCGGAGGCGGCGGACGCAGTCGTGGCGGCGGCGGACGCCGTTGACAAGGAGACGATGATGAAGACCCAAGGTGCAACACGGACCCGGCCGCACTGGCCACTGCTGGCGGGCGTTGCCGTAACGCTCGGTGTGATCGCCGCGCCGCTCCCCTCTCTCGCGCAGAGCGCGACCCGGGCATCTCGCGCGACACAGGCGACGGCCGTCAAGAGCTTCGACAGTCCCAAACAGGCGGCGGATGCGCTGCTCGCCGCGGCGACGGCGTTCGACGTCTCAGCGCTGCAGGAACTGTTCGGCCCGAAGCTCGAGGAGATCGTGCTTCCGGGCAACGACGCCGAGGATCGACTGCGCGCCGCCGAGTTCGTAGACAAGGCCCGCGAAAAAGCGGAAGTGTCGGTTGATCCCGCCACTCGAGGCCGAGCCTTCCTGCTGGTCGGAGACAGCGAGTGGCCGTTTCCGATACCGATCGTCAAACGCGGCACGCGGTGGTCGTTCGATGCGGAGGCCGGCCGGGAGGAACTGGCGCGCCGGCGCATCGGCCGCAATGAGCTGGATGCCATTCAGATCTGCCGCGGCTACGTCGAAGCGCAGCACGAATACGCGCACCGGGTGCGCGAGGGATTCGATGTCACCCAATACGCCCAGCGCATCATCAGCACACCCGGCACGCAGGACGGCCTCGCATGGCGGAAGTCTGACGGTACGTGGGATGGTCCTGTTGGAGAGAAGGTGGCAGAGGCGATCGAGCGCGGCTATACAGACCGCACCGAGCCCTACCGCGGCTACTACTTCAAAGTCCTGAAGGGACAGGGACCGGCGGCGCCGCTCGGGCAGCTGGACTTCGTCGTGAACAAAGTCATGATCGGCGGCTTCGCGCTGGTCGCAGCCCCGGCGGAATACGGCGTGACCGGCGTCAAGACCTTCATCGTCAGCCACGATGGCGTCGTCTACGAAAAGGACTTTGGTCCGGCTACGCTGGACGCGTTCAAGCGGATGGAGCGGTTCAATCCGGACAAGAGCTGGACGCCGGTCGAATAGCGTGGCGTGACGCTTTCGACCGGATTCCACCATGCACCGACCTCGAATGGGGTCGGTGCATGTCTTTTCAGCGGCCTGCGGGCGCGCCCGCGCGCGGCTCGGCGACCTGCGAGCTCCGAGGCACGTGGCGGCTGACGAGCGCCAGCGCAACGAACACAATTCCCATCAACGCCGACCACGAGCCGAAATAGCCGGCGTTGCCGCCGCGACTGAATGCCTCGTTGGCAACCGTTGCTGCGAGCACATTGCCGACGCGGCCAACCGCAACGGCAAAACCGACACCCGTACTGCGGACCTCGGTTGGAAAGACGTGCGCGGCCAGCGCATACATCGTCGTCTGCACGGCATTGAGCAGGCCGCCCGTCAGGATGAACATGCCCATCAGGAACACCCCGTTCTGCGGGCTGATGTCGGCACCAGCCAGGATGAACCCGCAGACCACCGCCAGCGCCGACATGCCGAGCATCGTCACGCGCGAACCGAACCGCTGAATGAGCATCGCGCCGAAGATGGCACCCGCGACGCCGCCGAAGTTCGAGTCGCGAAGCGCACGGCTGGCTTCGGGCTGCGAGAAGTCGTTGCCGGGGGACTGCAGCACCACGGGCAGCAGCAGGATGACGAGATAGTTGACGAGAAGGCAGAAGAAGAACGACGCACTCAACGCCAGCGTGTCACGCAGATAGTGGGGACCGAACAGCGTGCCGATGCTGACCTTGCCTTTCGGCACGCCCGCCGTGGCCGCCTCCACGTATTCGACGTCGTCCGGCAGGGTGTGGCCCATCCGGCGCATCGTCTTGGTCAGCTCCGGCCAACGCTCGCGATGGCGGGCGAGGTACCGCGGCGACTCCGGCAGCACGTTCCACAGGGCCACCGCGAGCACGATTGGCACAAGGCCGCCCGCGATGAAAAGTGCCTGCCAGCCGTACGACGGAATGATCCGCGCGGCTAGTTCGGCGGCGAGGACGCCACCCAATGGAATGCAGACGATCGTGAGCGTCACCGCGAACGGGCGCTGCTTCCGCGGGACGTACTCGGACGCGAGGGTTGCGGCGTTGGGCATCGCGCCGCCGAGTCCGACGCCGGCGAGAAAGCGGAGCGCGCTGAGCATTTCGATTGACGTCGCGAATGCAATCGCGAACGTGAGCACCGCAAAGCTGAGCACGCTGCCGAGCAGCGCCGTGCGCCGCCCGAAGCGGTCGCCGATGATGCCGCCGGCCAGCCCCCCGATCATCATGCCGAATGGCCCGTAGGACAGCGCCCCGATGAAATCGCCGCGTGGGCGGTTCCATTCCGCCATCAGCGTTGTCACCGCGTTCGGCAGGAGCTGATTATCGACACCGTCCAGAATGATCGTCAGTGCCGTGCCAAAAATCAGGAGCTTCTGATAGCCGGTCCAGCGTCCTTCGTCGATGGCCGCGCCCACATCTACGGTCTTCATGCCACAGGTCCTCTCCGAGGTCGTCGCGAACGCGAACGTTTCGAACGTTTCGAACGCTCCGAACGTTCGAACGCTCCGAACGTTTCGAACGCTCCGAACGATTCGAACGATCCGAACGATTCGAACGGCTCAGGGCGGGGAGTATATCAGCGCGGCAGCGCCTGATACGTCACGAAGGCGAGTGCAGCGCAGCCGGCGACGACGGCCGCCAGCGGCACGGCCGTGCCGTTGCCCAGCGCGCCCAGAAGCGCACCGGCCGACGCTCCGAGCACGAACTGCACGGTACCGAGAAGCGCCGAGGCGCTGCCGGCGACCGCTCCGTGCGGTGCCATCGCCAGCGCGGTGGTGTTCGGCATGATGAAGCCGTGCGTCGCGATGTAGAAGAACAGCGGCACCAGGATGCCGGGGAATCCTCCGAACCCCGTTGCGGCGTCGATCAGCAGCACCGCCCCTGCCGTGACCGACACCGGCAGCACGGCGCTGATGATGTGCCGCGCATCGTATTTGTTGGCCAGCCACCGGTTCACCTGCGATGCGATGATGATGCCGATGGCGTTGACGCCAAAAAACAGACCGTACTGTTCGGGCGGCACCCCGAACAGCTCGATGAAGACGAACGGCGACCCGGAGATGTAGGCGAGCAGACCCGCAAAGATCAGCGCACCGGTCAGGACATAGCCGATGTAGGTACGATCGCGCAGTAATCCCAGATACGTCGCAACGACATCAGCAGCACGCTGGCGGCGGCGCCGTGCCGGAGGCAGACTCTCGTGCAGAAACGCGGCGACGATCACCAGCCAGAAAGCGCCATACGCGGCGAGGAGCCAGAAGACGGAGCGCCAGCCGAAGTTGACGAGCAGCTGGCCGCCGACGAGCGGCGCCAGAATCGGCGCGAGGCCCATCACCAGCATCAGCACCGAGAGCATCCGCACCGATCCGCGCTGATCGAAGTAGTCGCGAACGACGGCGCGCGGAACGACGAGCGGCGCGCAGCCGCCGAGTGCCTGCATGAACCTTAGTGCATTGAGGGCCGTGACGTCGCGGGCCATCGCACAGCCGACGGACGAGACCGAGAAGAGGGTCAGGCCAAAGTACAACGCCCGCTTCCGCCCCCACCGATCCGAGATCGGGCCATAGAACGCCTGCCCGCACGCGATGCCGATGAAGTACACGGCCAGGCTGACCTGAACCGAGCCGGTCGAGCTTGCCATCTCCCGCGCGATGGTCGGGAGCGCTGGCAGGTACATATCGATGGCCAGTGGCCCCATGGCCGTCAGCGCGCCGAGAATGACGGCCAGGCGGTAGTACGCCTGGCCGCGCGGAGCCTCACTCACGCGCGCTTGGCACGGCCGGGCCTACCGCCACGTGGGGCGGACCTTGTGAGGTCCGCCTTTGCTGCTCGATACGTGCCGGAACGGCCGCCGGTTTTTTCGACGAGGTAAATGCCGGTAATGACCATCGACTTGTCAACCGCTTTGACCATGTCGTAGACGGTCAACGCCGCGACGGCGACAGCCGTGAGCGCTTCCATCTCGACCCCCGTCTGTCCTTTCGTCCGCACACGCGCGTCGATTCGATACCCGCGCCGCGTCGGCGTCAGATCGACGTCCACATGCGACAGCTGCAGCGGGTGACACAACGGAATCAGCGCCGATGTCTGCTTGGCGGCCATCACGCCGGCGAGGCGCGCCGTCTGCAGCGGGTCGCCCTTGGCGACCGCGCCGCGGCGGATGACACGAAGGGCGGCACTGCTCATCAGGATTTCGCCGCGGGCGGCCGCTTCCCTTGCCGTGACGGCCTTGTCGCCCACGTCAACCATGCGCGCCTTGCCGCGGGCGTCGACGTGAGAGAGCTTAGCTGCCACTCGCCTCCCCCTGCGCCAGATAGAACGAAAGACTTTCGAGCGAAACCGTCAGATCGACGCTTTTCAGCTTGACGTCGCCGGGGACCTTGAGAGCGCCCGGCGAGAAGTTCAAGATGGCCTTGATACCTGCGGCTATGACCTGCTCGACAACGGGCTGCGCATGCGGCGCGGGGACCGCGATGACGGCGATGTCGAGCCGTTCCTTCCTGGCGACACGCTTCAGCTCCCGGATGTCGTAGATTGGAACGCCGCTCCTCGACTCGTGGCCGATCTTCTCGTTCGCGGCGTCGAAGAGCGCGGCGATTTCGAATCCTTCCTGTCTGAACCCTGGATAGTCCGCCAGCGCCAGTCCGAGGTTGCCGGCGCCCATGATCGCCACGCGCAGGTGTCGATCCAGGCCGAGGATCTGCCGGAGATGACGCCGCAGGTCCTTCACGTAATAGCCGACGCCGCGGACGCCGAACTCGCCGAAGTACGCAAGATCCTTCCGAATCTGGGCGGCGTTGAGATGGAACTGCTCGGCCAGCGCCTGCGATGAGATGGTCTGGGTCCCGGCCGCATCGAGCTCGTTCAGGCAGCGCAAGTACACCGACAGGCGGTTCGTAGTCAGTTCCGACACCTGGTCGGGGGCCTGACGCCGCTTGTTCGATCGATTCACAAGATGAAATGGTACTGCAAAGTTTTAGAATTGGTTGTGGACGCACTCCACAGACTTCGACCCACAGTCGCCGCCGCCGTCGCGGCGCTGGTGCTCGCCGCACCCGCCCTCAGTGTGGCGCAGCCGCCGTCTCGCCGGCTTACGACGATCGCCGCACTGCGTCAGTTCCCCGGTTTCTTCCATCTGCAGAACGTGCTGCTGCGCGGCGAGTTCAAGGAAGAAGGAGGCCGGTTCTCTCTCGACGCCGGGGACGGAAACATGCGCGTGATTCTCGACCGCGGCGTCCGGACGCCGTCCGGGGGGGTGGAAGTCCGCGGCCAGCTGATCGACGTCGGACGTCTGGACCCTGGCGATCCACGCGTCCCGGACGTCGAGACGCGGGACGCCTCCCGATGGCCCAGGCCCGGTGAGGAGCTTCTGGTTCGCGTCACGGCCGTCGGCGAGGCGGCACCGCCGCCATCGACGACGATCCGCGCGCTGGCGCTGGAACCGTGGCGCTACGAGGGACAGAAGGTGACGGTCACCGGAAACTTCCGCGGCAGGAACCTGTTCGGCGACCTTCCCGGCGCACCAGGAAAGAGCCGCTACGACTTCGTCATCCGTGGCGCCGAAGGGGCAACGTGGGTCAGCGGACTCCAGCCGCGCGGCCGGGGCTTCGATCTGGATATCGATCGCCGGTTCGATACCGACCAATGGCTGGAAGTCACCGGAGTGGTCGCCTACGAACGCGGACTCGTAAGAATCGACGCGACCCAGCTGACCGCGGCAAAAGCGCCTCAGGCGATTCGCGAAGCGGACGAGCCGGCGGCTCCTCCACCCGTGCTCCCCGCCCTCGAGGTGGTCTTCTCGTCGCCGACTCCTGATGAGGAAGACGTCGGCGCGACCAGCGTCGTGCGGATTCAGTTCTCTCGCGGGCTCGATCCGAAAACCTTCCCGGGCGCCATTCGCGTCAGCTATCCCGGCTCAAACGTGAAGCCGCCAACGTTCCAGACGACCTATGATGCCGGCACGCGCGCCCTCACACTGCGTTTCTCCGCCCCGCTCGAAGCTGGCCGGGTGCAGGTCGATGTGCTTGATACGATCAAGGCGTTCGACGGAGCCGCGGTCAAACCGTGGACGCTGACGTTTACGGTCGGCGATTAAGGCGAATTTAGGGAACGATTCGGAAGCCGGTGACCTGCGAATCGCCGCCGGCCGTGATTTCAACCGCGTAGTCGCCCGGTGCAAGCGGCGCGAGCGTGACATCGGCGACGATCCACCGCACCCCCTCCGCGGCGTCGACGCGCTCGCTCACCTGCACAGGCACCTGGATCGCTTTGCCCACACGGTCGAGCAGCCGCGCCGTCGCACCGGCAGTATCGCTCGCAAACTCGAGACGCATCCGATCGCTGCGCTGGAAGCGCGGATCCGCGGTCCGCACGTATTGTGGACCGGTCGATGGGCCGCGTCGCCACAGCGCCGCCTCTCCGACTGCGGACGGACGCTCCGGGATGATCACCCTGGCGGTATCGCTCGCATCAGCATCGCGACCGCGCAGGCGTACGCGGACAGCGTAGTCGCCAGCCGCGAGACGGCCGTTCGACGGTACGCGAATGCTGAACGCCCCCTGACCGGCTGGAAGTTCAGCCTCGGTCGAGGCGAGCTGACTGCCATCGGCGCCGAGCAATAACACCTCGGCGCGGGCGCCTCCGACCCATGCCGGCTCGCGGCGCGTCCGGAAATCCAGCTCGCCGACAACCCACACCGTCGCCCCGGCCGCACCGTTTTCGGAACGCATCCAGGCTGCGGGTCTGACCCGGAACGTCGATCGTGCATTCGTCGCAGCCACCGAGTTCAGCGCGTTCGTAACCGCTGTGGTGGACGGATCGATGACTGTCGCAGCCGCGGCAGCTGCCACCTGCGCGGCCGTCCGGGCACGGTACCCGCGCCGGGCGCGAACGCGCACCCCAGGCTGCCTGACCCGCACGGTAATCGAGCGGTAGCGGCCATCGAGCTTGTTGTTCGTCGAGTAGTACCCGAACAGGTAATACGAGGAGAGATCGTCGGCGATTCGTTTCAGCCCCTGCGCGATGAAATTGGTGTTGATGATGGCTTCACCGTCGGTCTCGACGGCCAGGGTTCGCATGTGCTCGTGCCGCGTCCGCAAATTGCGCGCATCGTCGAACAGCGACGGGGGCTTATCAGGGCCGATCGGTGCGTCGAAGGACACCAGTCCGCGCGCATAGACGGGGTAAAACGTCACGTTGCCGCGATTGGCTTCGTCTGTGATGTCCCGAAACCGGAGGTCATGATGGACCATCGCCAACGCACGGATGTCGGCCTCACAGTCACGCTCTTCCGAGTTGGTGAACGGGCCCGTCTGCGAAGGAGGCTTGACCGGCGGCTCGAAAATCGGAGGCAGAACCGGGCCGGAGCCGGAAGGTAGCTGGACCAGCTCTGGATTGGGCTCGTATAACAACCAACCCTCAGTAACCAGCACGACAGCCTTGCGCTCGTCACGCAAACCGCTGAGATGAGTCATCAGGTCTTCGAGCGCGTCCAGCGTCAGCTTTTCGCGACGCCTTGCGACCACCTCCGCCAGCCGCCGCCGGAGTCTGTCAAGGTCCGCTGGGGTCTGTGCGCCCCTTATAAGGCATCGCTCATAGAGCAGCTCTTTCTGATCCTGATCCGCCACACGCCCTCGTCGTCCCCACCACTCCTCGCTGACGATCTTTTCGATGACGTCGGTCTTTTTGCCGAGAGCGATATCGCTGCCCGCCATTTCAGGGGTCATCAGCGCGACCAGATCGTCAGGTCCGAGCACCCGGTCCAGAAACGCCACCAGCGGTTTCCGCATGATCGCGGAACCTTCGAGCTGCGTGTGGTAGGTATCGAGAAAGATCACGAACACGCGTGCCCGGGGATCGCCGGCGGCTTCACGGCTGCCGCGGAGTCCGTCTACTCCGGCCCGCGTGGCGGAGGTGGTGGCCGACCGTACCACCACGTGTTCGAAGTCCTCGACCTTCTGCGGCACGCCGTCTTCGAGAACCTCGATGTCCGCGGCTGTCAGGTCGTTGACGGAGTTGCCGTCGCGTGTGGCGTACATGTCGACGCGCACGTAGTTCGCGCCGGAACGGAACGTCGGCTGGTTCTGGGGAGCCTGGGCCGTCAGCGCGGTAACGACTGTGAGAGAGACGGCGAGGGTAAGTCGAGTACGCATAAACAGTGGGTCCGGCTGAAGGCGGACACTACAGGTCCTGAACGCGGACACTACGCGTCGACGGGCGGCTGGCCCCGAAAGTGTAGCTCAATCAGGCGGGAGCCCGGCGCCTGAACCACGCGCGCACTTTCCTGATGATTACCGCCGCAAACACGACGATCAGGATGAGCAGGACCGCCGCGACCACAAGCGCAGCAACGGGGTACTTGAGGGCAAGAAACCCGAGGCCGACAACGAACAGGTCCTCGCCGATGCTCAGAAACCAGTTGGAGAACGGTTCGGGACTGGCATTGGCGGCGGCACGCGTGCTTGTCTTCGTCAGGTGGCTGCCAGCGGCCACAGTGCCTCCAAGGAGGGCAACGAGGCCTTCGACGGTCGGTGACGCCTCGCCGAGTGTCGTCACTGCGATCAAGGCTCCGCCGACGGGACGAATCGCCGTGTGGATCACGTCCCACAGCGAATCGACGTACGGGATCTTGTCGGCAAAGAACTCGATCAGGTACATCACCACGGCCGCCCCGATGACGATGTCGTTGTTGAAGGCCTGGAACTGCGGCGGCAGACTGACCCAGCCGTAGCGTGACGCCAGTCCAAGGATGGCCACGGTCGCGTACAGGTTGACCCCCGCCGCAAAGGAGAAGCCGAGCGTACGGCCCAGCGTAATCAGGTCCATACCGGACCTTCGTCCAGCAACTTCTGCACCTCGCCGCGGACCCGGCCGATCAACTCGTCCCGATCGTCCAAGGTCAACCCCTTCGTCGGGATGGGCCTGCCCACTCTCACCGTGACTTTGACGGGACGGACTATCGGACTTCCCTTTCGCATGGCCGCGCGCCCTCCGCTGATGGCCACGGGAACGACCGGGGCCTGTGCCTCGATGGCCATAATCAAGCCCCCCTTCTTGAATGGGAGCAGCTGACCGGTGCGGCTTCGCGTGCCTTCCGGAAATATCAGAAAGGAGTTGCCAGCCTTCAGCGATTCCGCTCCCCTCGCGATGGAGCGCATCGCGCTTTCGCGATCGCCTCGCTCGATGGGCACAAAGCCGCCGACATCGAACACGGTGCCCATGATCGGGAACTTGTGGAGCTCCGCCTTGTAGAGGACGTGGAGACGCCGGTGAAGCGCCTCGAACAGGACGGGCGGATCGACGTTGCTTTCGTGATTGGCACAGAAGACAACCGCCGTGTCCGGCACATGCTCGCTGCCGCTCACGCGATAGCGGATGCCGGCCAGGGCCAGCGCCAGCTTCGCGCCCGCATGCCCGAGCGCCCACATGCCGCTCTTCCACCGCAAAATGACGCCGAAAAACAACGCCAGAGGGGCGGCAACGGCAATGTAGGACAGGATGACGACGTAGGCGATGAGGGAGCGAGCTGCGGCGACGGCGGTCATGCGTTAGAGGTCATACGTACTGGTCTTCGTGATCTTCGATCCCTTCGTGCCTTCGTGGTACAAAAAAAGCCCGGACTGGGCGAGAGTCCGGGCTGACGAAGAAGGCAGAGACCAAAAAGGAACGCGGCTAAGCGTTCCCGTAAAACGTTACGAGGCGCGCGCGGCGCGCCGCTGTGGAACCACAGGCACCACCGCCTTGACCGGCTTGGCAACCTTCGCGCGCGCAGTCGCCCGCGCCAGGTTCCGCGCCTTGACCATGAAGCAGCGCTCGAGGGCGCTATCGACCTTCGCCTCGACTCCAAGCGCCTTCTGCCGCATCACTTCGGAGATCTCCGAGATGATGAGCGCTTTGGCGCGGTCGAGCATCCGCTTCTCGCGGAACGACAGGCTCTTGGACTTGCTCAGGAACGTCAGGCTCTTGAGCACATCCGCCATGTCGTAGATCGACCCGGTCCGCATCTTGTCCGAGTTGTCCTTGAAGCGTCCCTTCCAGTTTTGATGGTTGTCGATTTTCCCGTCGCTCAGGAGGTCGAAAATCCGATTGACCTCTTCGTCGGTAATCGCTTTGCGAAGTCCGACGCCGTCAACGTTGGCGACAGGCACCAGCACCGTCGTATCGTTCGCGACGATGCGCAGGTGGAAAAAGCCGCAGGTAGTACCAAGAATAGTCTTCTCTTCGATCCG
>JAICQE010000128.1 GCA_025938035.1 Vicinamibacteria bacterium | reverse complement strand
GCGCCGGATTCGACCTCGCGCCGCAGCTCCGCCACCTCCTCCTCGATCTTGTCGAGGACGTCCTGTGTCCGTGCCCAGTCGAACCCCACCGCTGCGGCGCGTGCGCTGACTTCGTATGCGCGTAGCAGCGATGGCAGCGTCTTCGGCACGCCGCTCAGTGTCGTTTTGGGTTTCTTTGCGGGTTGACTCCTCGACTCGCCGATCGCTTCTTCGCCCGCTCGGGACAAGCCGGACGCTTCGCGCTCGCGCGCCTTCAGCGTCTCCCACTTCTCGATGACCTGCCCGGGCGTCAGTGACGGATCGCCGGCTTCGCGCGCGAAGACATGCGGATGCCGCCGAACCAGCTTGTCGCAGATCGCGTCGATGGCCTCGGCGATCGTGAACTCGCCGCGCTCGTCGGCGATTTGCGCCAGAAAGACCGCCTCGAACAGAAAGTCGCCCAGCTCCTCGCAGAGCTGCGCCGGGCTGCCGCTTTCAATCGCCTCGAGGACCTCGTAGGTCTCCTCGAGCACGAAGGGACGCAACGAAGCCTGCGTCTGCTCGCGATCCCACGGACAGCCGTCCGGGGATCGCAGCGTCCGCATGATGTCGACCAGACGGTCGAAGCGATCGCCAGCCCGGGTCACTTCGCCAGCGGATCCGGCCGGACCTGGAACTTCACCAGCTTGCTCGTCGTTCCCTTGCCGCCCTCGACGTGGAACGGCGCGCGCGTCGCGTAGGTGGTCCAGATGCCCTTTCCCTTCCATCCCGCCTTCACATCGTCGATGCGCCCATCCATCCCTTTGGCATAGAAACCCATTGGGTACGGGACGCGGAACGTCAGGAACTTGCCGTCGACGAGCGCCAGCAGCGCTTCCGATTCATTGCCGGTCGCCAGCGGTACGTTCCGGCCGATGCCCAGCATGTCGAACCGATCGATGAAGTTGTAGTACGCGCTCTCGGCGCTGCCCGACTCGGTGGCGCCCTTGTAGTTGGGGCCGGGGAATGCGTAGAGCGTCCAGCCCTCCGGGCAGTGCTGACCCGTCGCCTTCGGACCATTCAACGGTCCCTTGCATTTACGACGATCGAAGCTGGCGAAATGACCGCTGGAGAGCACGGTCCAGACCACGCCGTTGGTATCCACGTCCATCCCGCGCGGCGCGTAGCCCTCCACTTTGGCCGCGGGGTTCTTCCACGGCACTTCATAGACCTCCGCCAGCGCTGTCGTCGCCGGGTTGGATCCAAGGGTGAGTCGAACCAGCATGCCGGGCACGCCAAGCACCGAGCCCCAGACCGATCCGTCGGGGGCCGGCTCGACGCCGTAGAACGCCGTGGTCACTCGTTTGTCCTTCGTCGGATCGACCGGCTGATCTGGCTCCACGTAGGCGTCACGCCTGCCGTTGCCGTTGGTGTCCATCACGAACGCGGTCCAGCCCTGCGCCAGCTTCTCGTCCTTCGTCTCGAGGTAAATGCGCGTGTTGAACCAGCCTTCGACCGGGCCGCCGCCGGTAAACCACAGGATGTCCTTGTTGTCGAAGTTCAGGTGATGCGTGCCGAAGCAGGTATCGATCGTGACGACCTCTTTGGTCTTCGGGTCGTACATCTGCAGCTGACGGCCGCTCTGATTGATCGGGAACGCCTTCGCCGACGGGTGATCCGACCCTTCGCGGCACCACGCGGGCGTCTGGTTGGGGCGGATGCGCGCGGCAATCCACACGCGCGCCTGGCTGTCCATCGCGAAGCTGTGCGCGCTCGTCTGGCTCGTCCAGATCGACTCCTCGCCAAAGTACGGCGACGGCTGCGCCGGCCGGCCGGGACGCTGCGTTTGCGGATCGCGCACCTTCAAGGGGATCTGACCTGCGGTGTGACGCACCGGATCGACGAACGGCATGTAGTCCGCCGCCTCCTCGAGCGCGCCGTAGATCGGCCCGTTGGCGTTGGCCATCGGGTTGCGCTTGTCGGAGGCGATCTCGTCGTGCAGGTACGCCTTCGGATCGGTCCAGTCCCACATCGTGATGACCACGTTGCGCTCGCGACCCTGCGGCCGCTGCGGAACGGACGCGGGGAGCTCGCCCTTGGCGATGCGATCGGTCCAATCGCCCCACATCGCCAGCGCGCGCTCGCGGCCGACCTGCGTGAACCGCGCGAGCATCCCGGCGCCTGCCTGGCCCGACTGCACGCGCCGCTCCCACGCGGCACTTGGGGAGGCGAACGTTCCGAGCGCCGCCGGGATCTCGCGCGTCGCTTTGCCGCCCATCTGGTGGCAGCCGGTGCAGCCGTCGGTGTTGATGATGTTGCGGATCCACTCGCCCTGGCTGCGCATGTTCGGCGAGATGCCATTGCCCGTCGGGCCGGTGCCGGGGAAGTCCGACGTCGGCGGCACCTGCAGCATCGCCAGCCAGTACTGCGCGGGGTAATACTCGGCGGCGGCCTTTGCGTTGGGCGCGGCGACGGCGGTCAGGGGCAGCTGCTGGCCGGGTGTCGCTTTGACCTTGGCTGAGTCCACGAGGCCGTATCCCCGAACCCATACGGTGTAGCCGGCCTTCGGCAGATCCGGAATCAGATAACGCCCCTGATCGTCGGTGACGACGCTCTTGATGAGGCGGGTTGGAAGATCCGTGGTTTCAGCGATCACCCAGACACCGGCTTCCGGCCCCTTCGGGCCGGTGACGACGCCGGCAATGTCGTCGGCGTCGGCAGTCACCCGCGGTGGCGCCTGGCCGATGCCCGTCAGGCCCAGTGCGGCGACCACTACCGCGGCGGTAAGAATGCCCCCTGCTCGCAGAACAGCGCTCCTCATCTGTCGCCTCCCTTTCAGCAGGGCCGATTCTACGTCGAACATCCGGCGTAGTGTCCGGCTTTAGCCGGACCAAGTTCGTGAAGTACGATGTTTGAAATGTCTGAGGATCAAACACAGGATCGGGAAGAGTCAGCCGTTACGTTCCTTGGCTTCATTCTGTCGCTCGCCCACACAGCCGCGGTTCACTTCGGTGACGTGCCGGACCCGGTCTCGGGACAGACGATCCCTGCGAATCTGCCGGCCGCGCAGCAGATGATCGACATCCTCTCGCTGCTCGAGGAGAAGACGCGCGGCAATCTGACCGCCGAGGAGCGCCAGTTCCTCGATCAGATCCTCTACGAGCTGCGGCTTCGCTACGTCGAGGCCAGCAAGCAGGGGCCGGCCCCGGAGCCCTCGCGCATCATCATTCCTTGAGCGTCTGGAGCCAGCGCGAAACCCTGAGCGACGCCCAGGGGCCAGCGGAGTCGAAGGGTTGACGTCTGTTCCCGGTCGCGTCACTTTTCTCGGCACGGGAACATCCTCAGGTGTGCCGATGATCGGCTGCGCCTGCGAGGTGTGCCGATCGACGGATCCGCGCGACAAGCGGCTGCGGCCGTCCATCCACGTCGACGTGCCGGGCCGCGCCTCGATCGTGATCGACACCACGCCGGACTTCCGGCAGCAGGTGCTGGCCGCCGGAATCGAACGCATCGACGCCGTCCTCTTCACGCACAGCCACGCCGATCACATCCTTGGCCTGGACGACATCCGCCGTTTCAACTGGATCCAGGGTGGACCAGTCGCCTGTCATGCGGCGCCGCCGACGTGGACGGACATCACGCGCACGTTCTACTACGCCTTCGACGGCGTGCAGCGGAAGGGCGGTGGGATTCCGAGAATCGATCGGCACGACATCGATGGTCCGTTCACCGTCGGCAGCGTCCGCGTGATCCCGGTCCCGCTGTGGCACGGCGACGCGCCGATCCTGGGCTTCCGTTTCGGCACGTTTGCCTACCTGACCGACTGCAACCGTCTGGATGACGCCGCGTGGGAGCTTGTCGACGGCGTCGAGACACTGGCCATCGATGCGCTCCGCGACAAACCGCACACGACGCACTTCACCGTCGCCGAAGCGCTCGATGTGATCCGCCGCATCACGCCGCGGCGCGCATACATGACGCACATGTCGCATGATCTGGGTCACGCGGCCACCACCGCACGCCTGCCCGCGGGCGTCGAACTGGCATATGATGGGCTCGTGCTCGACGTGCCCGTCGACGTGGAGTGAATGCACACCATTCACTTCCCCGACGACGCCCGGCCCTCGTGGCTCGTCCATCCGGTGCTTGCCCTTGGCAACTTCGACGGTCTGCACCGGGGACACCAGAAAATCATCGATCGTGTGAAGCGCGGCGCGGCCGAACACGGCGGATCGGCGATGGCGATGACCTTCGATCCGCATCCGCCGCGCATCGTCCGGCCTGACAAGGCGCCGCCGCTGTTGATGACCAAGGTCCAGCGCCTCGACGCGCTTCATCGTGCGGGGATTCAGTGCGTGGCCGTGGTGCGCTTCACACGGGAACTGTCGCAGTGGGACCCGGAGACGTTCGTCCGGACGGTGCTCGTCGAGTGGCTGCGCGTGTCGGAGGTGTGGGTCGGCGCCAACTTCCTGTTCGGCCACGACCGCAGCGGCAATTTCACAAGTCTGCGCACGTTGGGGCAGCGCTACGGATTTCGCGCGGACAAAATCGATCCGGTGCGTTATAAGGACTTCGTCGTCAGCAGCACGCGCGTGCGGCGGCTGGTGTCGGAAGGGCGCCTGGACGAGGCCGGCGCGCTGCTCGGCCACCCGTATTACATCGACGGGACAATCGTGGAGGGGCGGCGGCGCGGCCGCGAGATCGGGTTTCCAACGGCGAACATGACAACAGAGAATGAGCTCCTGCCGCCGCATGGCGTGTACGCGACGACAATGACGATCGACGGAATCGTCCACGCCGGCGTGACCAACATCGGCACACGGCCGACGTTCGGCGAGACCGAGACGACGGTCGAAACACACCTGCTCGGGTATTCGGGCGATCTCTACGGCAAGCCGGTGAGGCTCGGCTTCGTCCTCCGTCTTCGCGACGAGCGGCGTTTCGAGGACGTGGACGCGCTGAAAGCGCAGATCGAAGCCGATCAACGGCGCGCGGAGCGGCTGTTCAGCCGGCTGTCGGTGTAGTGTGAGCGACGTGGGCTTCCTGCTGAACCTGTCGTTTCCCTCCGAGTCGCGCCACGTCTCGGCCCTCCACGATGTGATCGTCCAGGCCGTGCGGCAGGCGGGCGGCGACGAGGCGCCGGCGCGCCGCCTGGCGCAGCAGGCCGCCGCGCTGCTCCAGGACTCGGCGGACGGCCAGCCGGGCGCGATGACGATGGTCGTGCATCTCGGACCGCCCATCCAGGTCACCATCGGCGGGCGGACGCTGACGCTGGACAATCCGGCTGAAGCTGGACGCCGCGATCCCCAGTAGCGATGCTCCGGTTGTACAACACGCTGACACGGCAGGAGGAGCCCTTCGCCCCTGTCCGCGACAACGTCGTCCGGATGTACGCCTGCGGTCTCACCGTCTATGCGCGCGGGCACATCGGCAATTTCCGGACGTTCGTCTGCATCGACGTGCTGCGGCGGACGCTGAAGTATCTGTGCGGCTACGAGGTGAAGGGCGTCATCAACTACACGGACGTCGACGACAAGACCCTTGCCGGCGCGCAGAAAGCGGGGATGTCGCTTCGCGAGTACACCGAGCAGTGGATCGAGAAGTTCCGCGACGATTCGGAGAAGCTCGGGATCGAACGCGTCGAGGAGACGCCCCGGGCCACGGACGAGCCGAACCTCCGGGCGATGGGCGAGATGATCCTTGCCCTGGAGCGAAACGGCCATACCTACCGGCGCGACGGATCGATCTACTTCAAGATCGCGTCGCTCCCGCATTACGGGCAGCTGGCACGGCTCGATCACGACGGGCTGCACGCCGGCGCGCGCGTGGACGTCGACGAGTACTCCAAGGACGATGCGCGCGATTTCGTGCTGTGGAAGGCGACGAAGGAAGGGGAGCCGGCCTGGGACGTCGGCACCGGGCCCGGACGTCCCGGCTGGCACATCGAGTGTTCCGCCATGGCGCTTCGTCTGCTCGACGGGCCGCCGATCGATATTCATGCCGGCGGCGTCGATCTGATCTTTCCGCATCATGAGAACGAGATTGCGCAGGCGGAAGGTGCCACGCGGCAGCCGTTCTCGCGCTTCTGGGTCCACGTCGAGCATCTCTTCGTCGAGAACGAGAAGATGTCGAAGTCGCTCGGCAACGTCTACTGCATTCCCGACATTCTGGCGCGCAGCCATCGCGCGTCGTCGCTGCGGTATCTCCTCCTGTCGTCGCATTACCGCAAGCAGCTGAACTTCACCTGGGCCGGCATGGAGCAGGCCGAGGAGTCGCTGCGCCGGATGGTGGATTTCCTCGCGCGGCTCGACGAGGTCCGTGGGGCGGACCCACGTGGGGCGGACCCACGTGGGGCGGACCCTGTCAGGTCCGCCGGCGAGCAGACGCAGCCCGGCATCGCGCGCCTCGTCACCACGGCGCGTGATGCCTTCAAGACCGCCCTCCTGGACGACCTGAACACCGCCGCCGGTCTGGCCGTCCTCTTCGATCTGATCCGCGACGTCAACGCCGCGATCGACGCCAAACAGGTGAGCGCGGCGGACGCGACGATCGTCCGCGAGGCGTTCGAACACTTCGACAAGGTGCTCGGTGTGATCAGCCTCCGCCGCGCAGAGGATGCCGAACCACCGGTGCCGGTCGCCGAGATCGAACAGCGGATCGCCGACCGCAAGGCGGCACGGCAGCGTCGCGACTTCGCCGAGGCCGACAGGATCCGAAACGAGCTCGCCGAGCGCGGCATCCTGCTCGAAGACAATCCGTCCGGGACGCGCTGGAAGCGGAAATGACCGGTCCCTCGCTGAAGACCGCGCTCCCGGGTCCGAAGGCGCGGGCGATCATCGAGCGCGACGCCAGGGTCGTCTCCCCCTCGTACACGCGCGACTATCCGCTCGTCATCGCCCGCGGCGAGGGGGCGTTCGTCGAGGACGTGGACGGCAACGTCTTTCTCGACTGCACGGCCGGAATTGCCGTCACGGCCACCGGCCACGCTCATCCCGACGTTGTCGCCGCCATCGTCGAACAGGCGGGGAAGTTCCTGCACATGTCCGGCACGGACTTCTATTACGAGCTGCAGGCGCGGCTCGGGGAGGAGTTGTCGGCGATCGCGCCGATGCCGGGCCCGCACCGGACGTTCTTCGGCAATTCGGGAACGGAAGCGATCGAGGCGGCGATCAAGCTGGCGCGGTACTACACGAAGCGGCCGAATCTCATCGCCTTCTTCGGCGCGTTTCACGGCCGGTCGATGGGCTCGCTGTCGCTGACGGCAAGCAAGCTGACGCAGCGGAAAGGCTTTTCGCCGCTCGTTCCCGGTGTCTTTCACGTGCCCTACGCGAACTGCTACCGGTGTCCCGTCAACGCCACGCCGGACAGCTGTGCAGCGGAGTGCCTGCGATTCCTCGAGGAGCAGACGCTCGTCCACGTCGTCTCGCCGGACGAGGTTGCCGCGATCGTCGTCGAGCCCATTCAGGGTGAGGGCGGCTACATCGTGCCGCCGAATGTATTTCACGAGCGGCTGCGCGAGCTGACACGCAAGCACGGGATGCTGCTGGTCGTCGACGAAGTGCAGTCCGGAATGGGCCGGACCGGAAAGTGGTTCGCGATCCAGCACACAGGCGTCGAGCCGGACATGGTGGCAACGGCGAAGGGCATTGCCTCGGGGCTCCCGCTTGGGGTCGTCGTGGCGCGGTCCGAAATGATGTCGTGGCCGCCCGGCGCGCATGCCAGCACGTTTGGCGGAAACCCCGTCGCATGCGCCGCGGCCATGGCGACGATCAGGCTCATTCGCGAGCGGCTGATGCAGAACGCGGCCGACGTCGGCGCACATCTCTTTGCCGGCGCGAAGCGGCTGATGGAGAAGCACGCACTGATTGGCGATGTGCGGGGGCGCGGGCTGATGATCGGCATCGAGCTCGTGCGCGACCGCCAGACGAAGGAGCGTGCCACCACCGAGCGCGATCGCGTCGTGCGCGAATGCTTTACGCGCGGACTGCTCGTCCTTGGCGCCGGCCAGAACGCCATCCGGCTGTCGCCGCCGCTCGTCCTGACGAAGGATCAGGCGGATACAGCCGTGCGCATTCTGGACGAAGCCCTCAGCGCGATTTGATTGCGGATCGTGGGGCGGACCCTGTCGGGTCCGCCAGGCGCCCCTGACAAAGGCGCGCCCCACGTCTCGCCGATCGCAATCTCTTCGTGGCTAGGGACATAACCGATTGATTCGCCGCGGTGTCTAATCGCGCATGCTGTCTCACCTTCTGGCGGCGGCCGTGCTCGCATTCGCCGCGCATGCGGGTGCGCCTGTTTTCGAGGTTGCCTCGGTCAAGCCCAATGCGGATGCGCCGTTGGTCTTTTCCGGCATCACGGCCATCGCGAACGGACGCCTCAGCGCCAAGGCGATGACCGTGAAGGAGCTGATCGCCGGAGCGTATCGAATGGACGTGCGGGAGATTACCGGCGGACCAGGATGGATCGATTCAGACAGGTACGACATCGAGGCCCGCGCCGCCACCGATGCCGCAAGCGAGGTGCAGCTGCGCCTGATGCTGCAGTCGCTTCTCGCTGAGCGTTTCCGCGTTCGGCTGCATCGGGAAACTCGCGAAGGTCCCGTCTACGCGCTCGTCGTCGCACCGGGCGGACCGAAGATGAAGCCTTTCTCCGGTGAGTGCGGCGATGGGCCCGGGCTCATCACGCTCTACGGCCGGCTGATTGGCAAGTGCGGGTCTCCGGACAAAGTCGCGGCGTCACTGTCTCGCGTGATGGATCGGCCGGTCATCGACCGCACCGGGCTGACCCGATCGTTCGGCGACATCCGGCTCGACTGGGTGCCCGACGATACCCAGTTCCCGGGGTGGGGCCGCGGCCTCAAGCCGGTCTCCGATCCCGCGGGCGCGTCGCTCTTCACCGCGATACAGGAGCAGCTTGGATTGAGGCTGGAACCTGCGCGCGGCCCGGTCGAGATCATCGTCATCGACGCCGTGGAACGCCCGGCGGCGAATTGATCCCGGACGAACCGCGGCCTGTTGAACCACGAAGGGCACGAAGGATCGAAGATCACGAATAATTGTTAGGTTTTTCTTCGTGTCCTTCGATCGCTTCGTGCTCTTCGTGGTTAAGGGCCAGTGACGTACGGCGGCACGGGACGTGCCTATCTCCGCCGGCATGCCTGAAGACCACCGACAATCTCTTGGAAAACTGGGGGAGAATCTTGCGTGCGCTGCGCTGAAGCGGCGCGGGTACGCAATTATTGCAAGGCGCTACCGCACAAAACTTGGCGAACTCGACGTCGTTGCCCGTGACGGCGAGACGACCGTGTTCGTCGAGGTGAAGCTCCGCACGGGCAGCGGCTTCGGCGGCGGCGCCGTGGCGGTGAACGCCGCCAAGCAGCGGAAGGTTGCGCTGATGGCGATGGACTATCTCGTTCGCCACCGGCTGGACGATCGCCCCTGCCGGTTCGACGTGGTGGCAATCGACGCCGCGGTGAATCCCCCGCGAGTTGAAATCTATACGAATGCGTTTGAATCAACATTTTAGAAGGCCAACCTGGCTGCATGAGCGAACTTCGTAAAGATCCTGTTACCGGCCGCTGGGTCATCATCTCCACCGAACGGCGCAAGCGCCCCTCCGATTTCCGCCTCGAGTCGGTCACCATCGCACCCGATGACGGCTGTCCCTTCTGCGAGGGGCACGAGGACATGACGCCGCACGAGCTGCTGGCGCATCGCAACGGCAGCGCGCCGAACGGGCCCGGCTGGAGCCTGCGCGTCGTGCCCAACCAGTTCCCCGTGCTGCGCGTCGAAGGCACGCTCGACCGCCAGGGCGAGGGACTCTTCGACAAGATGAACGGCATCGGCGCCCACGAGGTGATCATCGAGACGCCGCGCCATGAGGACTCGCTGGCGACGATGGGGGAGGGGGACGTCGAGCAGGTGCTCTGGGCGTTCCGCGAGCGCGTGCAGGATCTGAAGCAGGATCGCCGCTTCCGCTACATCATCGTTTTCAAGAATCACGGCGCGGCCGCCGGCGCGCATCTCGATCATTCACATTCGCAGCTCATCGCGCTGCCGATCGTTCCGCGGGAAGTGCGCGACGAGGTCGACGGCGCCCGAGTCCACTACGCGGCAAAGGAACGCTGTGTCTTCTGCGACATCGTCCGGCAGGAGACGCAGGAGAACCGGCGGGTCATCGCGGAGAACGGCGACATGGTGGCGGTGGCCCCGTATGCGCCACGGTTTCCGTTCGAGACGTGGATTCTGCCGAAGCGGCATCAATCGACGTTCGAGGACGCGCCGCGGCATGAATATGCGTCGCTCGGGCGGCTGCTCGGCGACATCCTGCGGCGGATGAACCGCGCGCTGAATCTGCCGCCCTACAACCTGTTGATCCACAGCGCGCCGCTGCATGAATCCGCCGCGGCGGACTTCTATCACTGGCACGTCGAGATCATCCCGACGTTGACGAAGGTGGCCGGGTTCGAGTGGGCGACCGGGTTTCATGTGAATCCGACGTCGCCGGAAGAGGCTGCGCAGGTGTTGCGGGAGGTGCGTACGTAGTGTCCGCCTTCAGGCGGACCTCGGATGGGTAGGGGCCAACCGAAGTTGGCCCCCGAGGTTTCCCTTACCTGCTGCCGATGCCGAAGGTCACGCCGACGTTGAAGCGGAAGCCATTCACGTCCTCTCCGAAAAGGACTGTGCCGTCCTCCTTCGCGAAGAGGCGGAGATAATCGAGGCCGACGCGAAGGCCAACACCGCCGCTGCCGAGCACGTTCACGCCGCCGCCGATCTGCAGGGCGAAGTTCGTTTCGGTCTCCTCCAGATCGAAGAGTTCATCGGTCGCCTTGATCGAGACACCGCCGACGAGTACCTGGCCGAATCCGCGCACGCGGCCAGGCGAACTCCCGCGGATGCCGGCCATGTACGTGTGGATATTCAACTTGAATTCGGCCTCGTCGAACTCGTCTTCGAGGGTCTTGTAGTTCCCGGTCACCTGGCCGACGATCGAGAGCGTGTCGCTGATATTGCCAGCCACGTCGGCATACCACCCCTTTGGAAACTTCTCCCACTCGTCGTCGCCGGAGGCTTTGGCTGTCAACCAGTTGTAACCGACTGAAACTTCAGCCTTGGGCGTATCCTGCGCCGCCGCGGGAGCTGCAAAGCCGACCACCATGAGGCACAGAGCCATCCCTCCGAGCCACTTCATCGATCCACGCACGTGTACCTTCCGTTCTGCCGCGGTGTTGTCGTTGCAGACGGTCCGTGGCGCGGCCCGCGGACGTCCGAAAACCTACGGTAGCGTAACGATCGATCCCTCACAAGCATTAACATCGCCAATGCCTCGTGGTGCTACCATTAATTCCATACCGATGAGAGTGTTACGGGCATTCGTCGTCGCCGGTTCCCTGCCGGCGCTCGCCTGCGGGGCGTCCGGGTCCGACTCGCCGCTCATCCTCGGCGGCGATGGCGCCTCAGCAGCCCCGGGCCCACGAACGCTCACGTCCTCTCAATCACGGTCGCTGCAACGGAAGATAACGGCTGCCGGGGAGGCCTGTGACGAGGTGGCGCAGACGTACCTCCGCGACGTCACCGCCGGCGCAGAGGCGTGGGAAGTGCGTTGCAGCGACGGCGCGTATACCGTGCTGCTGTCGGCCGACGGCACACCCGGCCTCGTGAGGCGCTGCGTCGAAGCGCCGTTCGACGAGCCGCCATGTTTCGTTCCGCGAACCGGTTTTGGATATGGCCGCCGGAACCGTAGTCCCGGGCCGCTCAATCCCGAGCTCGGCAAACTGCTCGAGCCGATGACGACGAAGGGCGGAAAGGCCGACTGACGTTTTAACGCGCGTGGTCGTTGGAGCGTTGATCGTGGCGCGGCCTTGTGAGGTCCGCGAGGCTACGACAGATCGGAGTCGCGTCGTCCACCGCCCCGCAGGCCGGCGCGGCGCTCGGACAGCCTCCGGCGAGCCGGCGGGGTGAGAAGGCGGGCATCGTTCGCCTCGATGGCGTCGATGATCGAGTCGAGGAGCGTCTCCGGCAGGCAGGGTTTCAGCAGTACCGCGTCGGCGCCCGCCGCCCGGACCTGCTCGAGATGGTCGGGGGACGAGTCGGCGGTCACGACGACGACCGCGGTGCTCCATTCGCGTCGTACCCGGCCGATGAATTCCACCGTATCGATCGATCCAGGGACGAGCATGCCGGTGACGACGGCCGTCTTGTGGGGAACCAGCGGCAGCGCCGCGTCCGTAGTGCCTGCCTCCTGGACCTCGAAGCCTTCGCGGCGCAGGTATTCCGCATACATCGCGCGGTCGTCCGAATCCGTGTGGACGAGGAGGAGCGAGAGCGGTGAGAGCGTTTCTTCCAAGTGATAGCCGCGAACACGTGGAATCTACCCCAACGGTCCGCGGCGAGCAAACCCGGGCTCGAACGAAGGTCGCGTCGGACTACGCGGCTCGCTCCGCCGGGGAATGCATTCATCTTCCTCGAGAACCTCGGGACGCTATCGGCCGTGTCCCGCGGTCATTAGAGCAATGGCGCTGGAGTAACCGCTATGTCCAAGCAACTGGGATTCAATGTCGAATTGCCGCTCTCGTTCGACGCCGCTGTGGCGCGCGTTCGGGAGGCCCTAAAGCAACAGGGATTCGGCGTGCTGACCGAGATTGACCTGCGCGCAGCATTCCGGGAGAAGCTTGACCGCGACTTTCGACCGTACCTCATCCTCGGGGCCTGCAATCCGCCGCTCGCCTTCGACGCGATCACTGCCGATCCATCGGTCGGACTCCTGCTGCCCTGCAACGTCGCCGTGGAATGGATCTCCGACGTCCGCACCGGCGTGCGGCTGACCGACCCTGCGGCGCTGCTCAGTACCGTGGCCCTGGAGGGCGCGCCGGCGCTGACATCAGTCGCGCGTGATGCTCACGACCGAATGCTGCGGGTCGCCAACTCGCTCGCGCAGTCCTGATATTCCTCGAAAGGGAGTGACGCATGGCACGGACGACGAAAGGGGAGACGACGACGCGCGGCGCGCGCGCCGCCACGCGGGTGCGGGCTCGCCAGCGACCCGTCCGCCGGTCGCGGCGACTCTCGCTCGACGAAGCCTTCATCGCGTTGCTGATCGGCGCGATGGACGCGAATGGCCGCGTATCGCGTGACGAGTTGGCTCGCGCTCATCACCTCATCTGGTCGATGAAACGCTATCGGCGGAAGTCAGGGGAGCACGTTGGGCGGTTGATCGATGCCATGCGGACGATGGTCGAGGAGCACGGCGCCCTCGGGGCCATTGCGAGTGCAGCGCAGGTGTTACCAGGCCGCCTCCGGCCTGCGGCCTTCGCCGTGTCGGCCGATCTCATACTGGCCGACGGGAAGATGGAACGAGCCGAGCGCCGATTCCTGAATCGACTGGCCACGGACCTCGGGCTCGGGCCACAGGCGACCGCCCGCATTCTCGAGGCGATGCTCCTCAAGAACAGCATCTGACATCCGGCGAACCCGCGGTTCGAAGAAGTCAATCACTCCGGTGCTCCTCGTGACGAGTGCGCGACGAGGCAGTTTGTGACGATCAAACAGAGGTGCTCGGTCTGACGCGCTCAGTTCTCCGTGGGCGGCGAGATGCTGTCGACGACGAGGACCTGCACCGGTCCGCGCGCTGGTTCGAGCCTCAGACCCAGCTGCTCGCGAACCGCGACTCCCAGCGTCGCCAGATCTGACACAGGGTCCCCCGTGGTCGACAGCGGCGGCGCGAGGCCGCCGATCGGTCCGCCCGCTTCCGGCCTGAACTTCAGCAGCATGTCGTATTCACCCTTGAGGCCGGTCTTGTTCG
>JAICQE010000075.1 GCA_025938035.1 Vicinamibacteria bacterium | reverse complement strand
GCTACGCGGCCGCGCATTTCGCGGAGGACGATCCCAAGCGTCCGTTGCACGTCGTGACGATCTCGTTCAGCAGCTCGGTTGTGGTCGTCATCGAAGCGATCCGCAGCGTCCGTCCGCTGTATGTCTCGTGCAGCGAGAGTCATCCGGCGCTCGAAGGACGACGCCTCGCCGCCCACCTGGCAGCGACGGCTCTACCTGTGACGTACTTCGGCGATGCGGCCATTGGTCATGCGCTGACCGGCGCGGATGCGGTCATCGTCGGAGCGGACGCCATCGCGCCGTCCTGGTTTCTCAACAAGTCCGGCACCCGGATGCTTGCCGCAGCAGCGGCTGAGCAGGGCGTTCCCGTCTACGTCGCCGCCACGCGCGACAAGTTCGTCCGCCAGGAACTTTCCGCGCGCCTCGTCATCCGCAACGGCACTCCAGGTGAGGTCTGGGCGGATCCGCCGAGCGGCGTTGACGTGCGGAATCCGTACTTCGAGTCGACCCCGCTCGATCTCGTCACCGCCGTCGTCAGTGATGTCGGCGTCCTGGGAACCGGCATGGTTCCGGATGTGTGCGAACATTAGGCGCAGTGGCCCAATTCTCATTTCTGCCGTCGAGTGAAGCCCGCGAGCTGACTGACGATGTGCGGGAATTGTTCGAGGATCTGGCAGCCCGGCTGCCGCACGAACAGCGTGCCTATTCAGGAGAGTGCCATCCGACGCTCGACGTTCTCGAGACGGATGAAGCGGTTGAAGTCGTGGTCGACGTCAGCGGTATTCCCTCCGCTGCGCTGCGCGTCCTCTTCCGCGCAGGGGTGCTGCTCGTCGTTGGCGAGAAGGCACCGCCGCGCGCGAGCGAGGATCAGACCTTTCATCTGGTCGAACGCGAGTTCGGCCGCTTCGCCCGCGCCGTACGCCTCAACGGCGCGTTCGACGTCCCTCGCGCGGGTGCGTCGGTCAAGGATGGCGAGCTGACGGTCGTGTTGCCTAAGCTCGTGGACCGCCGCGACCAGTCGCATCCCATCCCCGTCGTCCAACTATGAGAATCCTCTTCATCGGCGACGTCGTCGGCAAGCCCGGACGGGAGTTGCTGCGCAAGGGCCTGCGCCGCCTGGTCGATCACTACGGCGTCGAGTTCGTGATTGCCAACGTCGAGAACGCCGCGGCGGGATTCGGCATCACGAAGGACATCGGCGACACCATCGTCGAATGGGGCGTCGACGTCATGACGTCGGGCAACCACATCTGGGACAAGAAGGAAGTGCTCGAGTACATCCCGGGCGAGCCGCGCTTGCTGCGTCCGGCCAACTACCCCGCCGGCGTGCCCGGGCGCGGGTCGTACGTCGCGCAGAGCGGCGACGGCCGGGCGGTCGGCGTGATCAACGTGATGGGGCGCGTGTTCATGTTGAACATCGACGACCCGTTCCAGGTCGTCCTGCGCGAGATCGAGGCGATGAGGAGCCGGACGAAGATCATCGTCGTCGACTTTCACGCCGAAGCGACGAGCGAAAAGATCGCCATGGGATGGCACCTCGATGGCAAGGTCACGCTCGTGGTCGGCACGCACACGCACGTGCAGACGGCGGATGAACGAATCCTGCCCAATGGAACGGCGTACTTGACCGACGCGGGAATGACCGGCCCGCACGATTCAATCATCGGCATGGAGCGCGAGCCGTCGCTGGCGCGCTTTCTGAACGGCATGCCGTCGCGATTCGAGCCCGCGACCGGAAACCCGCGGCTGAACGGCGTGATCGTCGACGCGGACGACAAGACCGGGCGGGCGCTCGCGGTGCGCCGCATCAGCTATCCGGAGCAGGAGCTCATTGATCTCCAGGCCGGCGCCGCGACCGACCTGTATGCCTCCACCCCGCGGACGTGAGCTCGTTCTTCGACCTCCCGTTTGAAGACGATGACGCGGCTGCCGCGCCGCCGCCTCCGCCAGAGCCTGAACCGCGGCGCGTCCTGACGGTTTCGCAGCTCACTGCCAGAATCCGAACGACGCTCGAAGAGCAGTTCTTCGAGGTATGGGTCGAAGGCGAGCTGTCGAACTGCAAGGTGTGGACGTCGGGACACATGTACTTCACGCTCAAGGACCGCGGCGCCCAAATCAAAGGCGTGATGTTCGGATCGTCGCTGCGGCTCCTGCGCTTCAAGCCGCAGGACGGTCTGCGTGTTGTCGCACGCGGGCGTGTGAGCGTCTATGGGCCGAAGGGCGAGTATCAGCTGTCGTGCGAGCACATGGAGCCGGAAGGGCTCGGTGCCCGGCAGCTGGCGTTCGAACAACTGAAAGAACGGCTCTCGGCCGCGGGGTTGTTCGACCCGCAGCGCAAGCGCCCCCTGCCGGCTCTGCCGCGAAAGATTGGAATCGTCACGTCGCTCGACGGCGCCGCTGTCCGCGACATCATCAAGGTGCTGCGCCGGCGCTACGCGAACGCGCATCTCGTGATCAGGCCGACGCGCGTGCAGGGTGAAGGCGCGGCGATGGACATCATGCGCGCGATTCGCGCCATCGGCCGCGTGCGCGACGTGGACGTGGTCATCATCGGCCGCGGCGGCGGGTCGATCGAAGACCTCTGGGCGTTCAACGAAGAAGTCGTCGCACGGGCGATTGCCGGCTGTCCGGTGCCAACCATTTCGGCCGTCGGCCACGAAACGGACGTCACCATCGCAGATTTCGTCGCCGACCTTCGCGCGCCGACCCCGTCCGCCGCCGCGGAAATGGTGGTCTCGCGAAAGGACGACTTCTGCGCGCGCATCGACCGCCTGACGCACCAGCTCGAGACGACGATGAGCGCGCGGCTGCACCGGCTGGAAGCGCGGCTGCGCATGCTGGAAGCACGGTCCGGATACGCGGGTGCGCACGGGCGCGTCGCGATGCGCAGCCGGCACGCGGCCGAACTGACGCACGAGCTGCGCCGCGCCATCCGCACCCATCTCGCCCGCCGCGAGCGCGCCTATCATGCGCTCCGGTTGAAGCTCGAGACGTTCGACCTGCGACGGCGGCTCGGCGCGATTCGCGCGCGTCTGGCAACCGCGGACGGACAGCTGGCCGCCGCGTTCACCCGGGCGCATCATCGGCACGACGCCCGTCTGCGAACCGCGGTCGCGCGCCTCGACAGCCTCAGCCCGCTGGCGGTGCTGGGACGCGGTTATGCCGTCTGCTGGGATGCGGACCGGACGCACGTCATTCGGGATGCCGCAACCGTCGATGCCGGCGATCGTGTCCGGGTGACGCTGCATCGCGGGGAGTTGGAATGCGATGTCACAAGCCGAAGGCCGCAGGGGTAAGGCCCAAGGCCCAAGGGCTGGTCAAGGCCGAAGCAAGAACCGTAGACTTCGTTCTTCACTTAGGCCGTAGGCCTTAGCCCTTCGGCCTCACCATATGGATCCAACGATCAAAGACTTCGAAGCCGCGTTGACCGAGCTCGACACGATCGTCAAGAAGCTCGAGGACGGCGACATTCCGCTCGAGCAGTCGCTGCAGCTGTTCGAGCGCGGCGTGCAGCTCTCGCGGTTCTGCCACGCGCGGCTGGAAGAGGCCGAGCGCCGTATCGAAATCCTCAACGAGCGCGGCCAGCTTCAGGAGGCCACGAATACCCTGATGAACGAGGACGAAAGTCAAAAGGCAAAAGGCAAAGGTCAAAAGAGCGACCTCTGAACTCCTCTTTTGACTTTTGCCCTTTGACTTTTACCTTTCATGGACTACATCGACGCTCGCCGGGCGGAGGTCGAGCACGCGCTCGCGGCCATCCTGCCCCCCGTTCCCGAGTGCCCGCCGGTCGTGCATGACGCGATGTCGTACAGCCTGCATGCGGGAGGCAAGCGGCTGCGGCCGATCCTGTGCCTGGCCAGCGCAGACGCCGTCGGCGGCGATCGCGCGCTCGCGCTGCCGGCGGCCTGTGCCATCGAGCTGATTCATACCTACTCGCTCATCCACGACGACCTGCCGGCCATGGACAACGACACGATGCGGCGCGGCCGGCCGACCCTGCACGTCGTCGCCGGCGAGGGCATCGCGATTCTGGCCGGCGACGGGCTGTTGACGCACGCGTTCTCGCACCTGTCGAACGAGCCGCGCAGTTCGGATCCCGGGGTGATCGCGCGCAAGCTCGAAGTGATTCGAATCATTGCCGCGGCGGCAGGTCCGATCGGCATGGTCGGCGGTCAGGCGATCGATCTGGCGACGGTCGCGCCCGACGCGCGTGGAAGTCTCCCCGCGCCGCTCGACGAGCACGGCGTGCGCATCATGCACAGCAAGAAGACCGGAGCACTCCTCCGCGCAGCCGGCCGTGCCGGCGCTGTCATGGGCGGCGGGTCGCAGCAGCAAATCGAGGCGATCGACGACGCATCTGGCGAGTTCGGGCTGGCGTTTCAGATCGTCGACGACATCCTCGACGTCGAGGGCGTCTCCGCCGATCTGGGCAAGACCGCCGGCAAGGATGCGGCGTCCGGCAAGCCGACATATCCGTCCATGTACGGCGTGGAGGCGTCGCGGCGGATGGCGCGCGAATGTCTCGAACGGGCGGAGAGCGTGCTTGCCGCGGCGGGAGTCGCCGATCCGCGCCTGCTCGGGATCGGGCGCTGGATCGTCGAACGATCGAATTAAGGCCCGGCTTCAGCCGGACCAACCTGATGCCGAAAACCCGCCTCGATCAGCTCGTCGTCGACCGCGGCCTTGCGCCGTCGCGCGAACGTGCGCGCGCGCTGATTCTCGCCGGACACGTGCGTGTCGACGGCAAACCGGCCGGGAAAGCGGGCATGCCCGTCGAGCGCGACGCCGCCATCGCGCTCGCCGAGCCCGATCATCCGTACGTCGGCCGCGGCGGACTGAAGCTCGCGCACGCGCTGGACACCTTCCGCATCCCGGCCGATGGCCGTGAATGCCTCGACATCGGCGCGTCGACCGGCGGCTTCACCGATGTCCTGCTGCAGCGCGGCGCCGCGCGCGTCGTCGCGCTCGACGTCGGACATGGGCAGATTGACTGGAAGATTCGCAACGATCCGCGGGTGATCGTCGTCGAGGGGTTCAACGCGCGTCACCTCACGCTCGCGGATCTTCCCGGACCGGTCGATCTCGTGGTGATCGACGTCTCGTTCATCTCGCTGCGGCAGATCTTCCCCGTCATACCGCCTCTCCTCCGGCCGGGAGCAGACGTCGTGGCGCTGGTCAAGCCGCAGTTCGAGGCGGGTCGCGGCGAGGTGCGCAAAGGCATCATCCACGACGCCACCGTTCACGACCGGGTGCTCGAGGAAGTCGCGGCCGCGGCGGCTGCGATAGGATTGAGACCAGCGGGCTCGACCCCTTCCCCCATTACGGGCCAGAAGGGGAACGTCGAGTTCCTCCTCCATCTCCGCGCGTCATGACCTCGTCACCGGAGTCGTCTTCTGCGCCTGCGCGTATCACGCGCGTCGGCATCGTGGCCAAGCGCGGCCTGCGGGCCGCCTCCGATCACCTCGAACGGCTCGCCTCCTGGCTGCGCGACAAACAGATCGAAGCGGTCTTCGAAACCGAGACGGCCGCGCTGGCCGGCAGCGGCACGGCGGCCAAGTCGTATTCGCGCGACGAGATTCCGCGGCATGCCGATTTGATCGTGGTGATGGGCGGCGACGGCACACTGCTCAGCATGGCGACGCGAATCGCGCTGACCGGGCGCGACACGCCGATCCTCGGCGTCAACTTCGGCAGCCTCGGGTTCCTGACCGAAACGCGGATCGACGAGCTCTATCCGGCGCTGCAGTCGGCCGTCGACGGCAACGCCACCATCGACGAGCGCGCGATGCTGGCCGCGGACGCGTATCGGTCGCGGGAGCGGTTCGATTCGCGCATCGTGCTGAACGACGTCGTCTTCACCAAGGCTGCACTGTCGCGAATCATCGAGCTTTCGATCTCCGTCAGCACCGGACTCGTGACGAAGGTGAAGGCCGACGGCCTGATTATTACCAGCGCCACCGGATCGACGGCGTACAACCTGGCGGCGGGCGGCCCCATCGTCCATCCGCGCGTTGACGCCATCGGCATCACGCCGATCGCGCCGCACACGCTGACCAACCGGCCGGTCGTGATTCCTGGCAGCGAGACGATCGAAGTGCGCCCGAATATGACCACGGAGGGCGACGAGATCTTCGTCACCTACGACGGCCAGGCCGGGTATCCGCTGCAGAAGGGCGACATGGTCGCCGTGCGCAAGTCGGAGCGCTGCCTGCGGCTGGTGAAAGCCCCCGCGCGGAGTTACTTCGAGGTGCTGCGCGAGAAATTGAAGTGGGGAGAGAGGTAACGGAGGGGACGGAGGTAACGGCCTCACAGGAGCAACGGAGGAACGAAGACGAACGGAGGGCCGTTCGATTGTCGGCGTGCGACGCACGCCGACAGCCGTGACGCGAGCGACCGCAGATACAAGCCGCCGTTGGCACCTGTGCGGTTTGTATCTGCGATCGCTCACGTCGCGGCAGGCCGCCTTCGGCGGCCACTCGAACGGCCTCTTCGTGATCTTCGTGGTCTTCGTGGTTCAAGACTGAAAATACTCCGTTCGTCTCCGTTCCTTCGTTCCTCCTGTAAAGCCGTTTCCTCCGTACCTCCGTCGCCTCGGGCAGGAGACACACATGATTCGAATCATCGCGACCACGGCAGCAACCCTCGCGATTACGCTTTCACTCGCCGCGCAGAACAAGCCGGCGACCGTTACCTCCGTCCGCCTCTACGTCTTCGAGAACGGCTTCATCCGCGGGCTCGACACGAAGCTCTTCAACCTCGCGCGCGAAGAAGTCAAAGAGCCTGACTTCGTCAACAGCTCGTATCTGATCGTCCATCCGCGCGGGACGCTGCAGTTCGACGCCGGCGGCATCCCCGACAGCGCGTTCAAGGGCGACGGCGCAACCGTCACCGAGGGCGTGCAGTCGGCGACGAAGCCGCTGCTCCCGCAGCTTGCCGCCGCCGGCTACCGGCCGGCGGACGTGACCTACTTCGCCCTCTCGCACTACCACGCCGACCACACCGGCAACGCCAACGCCTTCGCCGGCTCGACGTGGATCACCCAGAAGGCGGAACGCGACTTCATGTTCAGCGAAAAGCCGCAGGGGATCATTCAGCCGGCCACCTACAGCGCGCTGAAGAACGCCAAAACGCGGATCCTCGACAACGAAGACTTCGATGTCTTCGGCGACGGCACCGTGCGGGTGATTTCCGCGCCCGGGCACACGCCGGGCCATCAGGTGCTGCTCGTGCGCCTCCCGAAGCGCGGACCGGTGCTCCTGGCCGGCGACCTGTATCACTACCCGGAGGAGCGCGCGAGGGGCATCCTGCCGACCTTCGAGTTCAACGCGGACCAGTCACGTGCCGCGCGCGCAAAGGTCGAGGCGCTCCTGAAGCAGACGGGCGCCGAGCTCTGGATCGAACACGACATGGCCACGCACGCCAAGCTTCCCAAGTCGCCGGCCTACGTTGAGTGAGCCCGCCTCGCTCCCGATCGGTGTCTTCGATTCGGGAATCGGCGGCGTCTCGGTGCTGCAGGAGATCCAGCGGCAGCTGCCCGCCGAAAACCTGATCTACGTGGCGGATTCCGCGTACGCTCCCTACGGCGACAAACCGGTCGAAGAGATTCAGGAGCGGGCGTTCCGGATCGTCGAGTTCCTGCTCGATCAGCGCGCCAAGGCGATCGTGGTCGCCTGCAACACCGCCACGGGCGTGGCCGTCGAAGCGCTCCGCGCCCGGTGGCCGCTGCCGTTCGTCGCCATCGAGCCGGCCGTGAAACCCGCCGCCGCCGCCACTCGAACGGGCATCGTCGGCGTGCTCGCCACCCGGCAGACAATCGCCAGCCCGCGTTTCGCGCGCCTCGCCGAAACCTGGGCGAACGGCGCGCGCATCCTGGCGCAGCCGTGTCCCGGCCTCGTCGAACAGATCGAACAAGGGGAGCTCACGACCACCAGGACCCGCGACCTCATCGCCTCGTTTGTCCGCCCGCTGGTCGAACAGGGCGCCGACACGCTCGTCCTCGGCTGCACGCACTTCCCCTTCGTGGAATCGCTCATTGCCTCCGTTGCGGGCCCCGCTGTCACGCTGATCAACCCCGCGGCGGCCGTCGCCCGGGAGCTGCGGCGGCGGCTGGCGGAAGCGTCGCTGCTGGCAGGTCCGCCTGAAGGCGGACACTACGACGGAGGTTCACCTAGAGGCGGACCCTACGACGCGGCCGGAATTACGCGTTTCGTCACCAGCGGCAGCCCGCAACACCTTGCGGCGATGCTGACGATGCTGGGCATCGAAGGCGGGCCGGTCGCGGCGCTATAATTCGCGCGATCCTGATCCCCGATCCCTGATCCCCGATCCCTGCAGCAAGGAGCTTTGTATGAAGCCGGATAGCCGGTTGCTCTCGTCCACCGTTGGATTCGTGGCGTTGTTCGCGCTGGCCGCGGGCGCCGGTTCCGGCCTTCTGGCGCAGAAGCGCTCGCAGGCGGTCGTCACACCGGACAATCCGATCTGGGCCGGCGACCTTCAGGATCCTCCGCCGCAGCCGCAGGAGCCGCCGCAGGACCCGGCGAATCCGCCCGCCGCCGGCGATGCGGCGGCAGCCGGGCAGGGGCGGGGTGGCCGCGGGAACCAGCCGCGCCCGTATAACCAGGTGATCACCAAGGAAGCCACCACCGATGAGGGCATCTTCAAGGTGCACCGCATCCGCGAGCAGGTCTTCTACGAGATTCCGAAGGCACAGCTCGGGAAGGACTTCCTGTGGGTCACGCAGATCAAGCGCACGGCCACGGGCGCCGGACTCGGGGGCGATCCGGTCGGCAGCCGCGTGGTGCGCTGGGAGCTCTCCGGCAACCGCGTTCTGCTGCGCGAGGTGGACTACAGCCTCATCGCCGATCCGGCGGAGCCGATCTCCCGTGCGGTCGCGAATTCGACGAACCCGCCAATCGTCCGCGCGTTCAACGTCGCCGCGTTCAATCCCGAACAGGACCCGGTGATCGAGGTCACGCCGCTCTTCCTGACTGACGTGCCTGAATTCTCGGCACGCGGCCGCCTGGGCGCCCGCGGTATGGATGCGACCCGCACCTTCCTCGAAAAGATCGTGTCGTTCCCGGAAAACATCAACGTCGAGATCAACCAGACGTTCACCGGGGGAGCCGCGGCTCCAGGGGCCGACCCCGCCGGGGCGGCCAGAGGCGGCCTGCGCGGCAACAGCGCGACCGTCATCACCTCGCACAGCATGGTGAAGCTGCCGGAAGTTCCGATGAAGCCGCGTCTGTTCGACGAGCGCGTCGGCTACTTCACGCGCAACGTGATCGACTACGGCCGGCAGGACCACCGCGCCACGCCGCGGACGTTCATCACGCGCTACCGTCTGGAAAAGAAGGACCCGAACGCGGAGATCTCCGAGCCGGTCAAGCCGATCGTCTACTACGTCGATCCGGCGACCCCGGCGAAGTTCGTCTCCTACGTGAAGAAGGGCATCGAGGATTGGCGTCCCGCGTTCGAGGCTGCGGGATTCCGCAACGCGATCGTCGCCATGGAAGCGCCCAAGGACGACCCGGACTGGAGCGCCGAGGACGCGCGGTATTCCGTCGTCAAATGGCTCCCGTCAACGACGGAAAATGCTCAGGGACCGCACATTCACGACCCCCGGTCCGGTGAGATTCTCGAAGCGGACATCCTCTTCTACCACAACGTCCAGAACCTGGCGAAGAACTGGTACTTCGTGCAGGCGGGACCGCTCGATCCGCGCGCGCGGCGGCTGCCGCTGCCCGACGACCTGATGGGCGAGCTGGTGCGATTCGTCGTCGCGCACGAAGTCGGCCACACGCTCGGCTTCCAGCACAACATGAAGGCCAGCGCGATGTACACGCTGACGCAGGTGCGCGATCGCAACTGGGTCAAGCAGAACGGCCACACTCCGTCGATCATGGACTACTCGCGCTTCAATTACGTGGCGCAGCCCGAAGACAAGATCGACGTCGCCGATCTGATTCCCAAGGTCGGCCCCTACGACAAGTGGGCAACGATGTGGGGATATAAGCCGATCCCAGGCGCGCGAACGGCGGACGATGAGAAGGCGACGCTCGATCAGTGGGCGCGTGAACAGGACAAGACGCCGTGGTACCGGTTCTCGACCGCGCAGGCCGGCGCCAGCGACCCGCAGAACCTGACCGAAGCCGTCGGCGATGCCGACGCCGTGCAGGCCACTACGCTCGGGATGAAGAATCTCGCCCGCGTCTCGGACCTGCTGCTCGAGGCGACGACCACGCAGCGCGGCGATCCCTATCGCGAGCTGACCGAGGTCTATGGCCGTCTGGTCGCGCAGTGGACGCTCGAGATGAATCACGTGGCGCAGCTGGTCGGCGGTTCCCTCTCGCAGCAGAAGCACATCGGGCAGGACGGCCGGCGGTTCACGCCGGTGCCGCGCCTGAAGCAGCAGGAGGCCACCCGCTTCCTGCTGGCCAACGCGTTCATCCCGCCGATGTTCCTCGTCAAGCCGGAGCTGCTGCGGCGGATGGAGCCCGCCGGTGTCATCAACCGCGTGCGCAACGCGCAAAGCTCGGTGATGAATTCGCTGTTGCAGAACGATCGGATCAGCCGGCTTGTCGAACAGGGCACCGTTGACGGCAGCGGCGTCTACACGGCGCCGCAGTTCCTGGCCGATCTCCGGCGCGGCCTGTGGTCGGAGCTCGCCACCCCGGCGAAGCCGATCGACCAGTTCCGCCGGAACGTCCAGCGGATCTACCTCGATGCGCTCGACGCGCGCCTGAACGGCGCCGCCGGGCCGCCGGAAGTGCGCTCGCTGCTCCGCGGCGAACTGCGTTCCGTGCGCGCGGAAATCGTCCGGGCGATGCCGGCCGTGACCGATCGGCTGTCGCGGCTGCACCTCGAGGACGCGCGCGATCACATCGACGAGATTCTCGACCCGCGCGCGATGCGCGACTCCGCCGCCGGCGGCCGCGGCGGCGGCGCCATCATCATCCTCGGTACGTCCGACTGGAAGTTCGACTGGAACAACGATCCGTTCCTGCGAACGGTGGACACGTGCTGGCCCGACTACGCCATTAATTGAGGTGGTCTGGGTAGCCTGAGTGGCCTGCATTGCCCGTGGCGCGAACCCTGCGGGTTCGCGAGGCGAGCCTGACAAGGCTCGCCCCACGGCTACACCTAGCGGCGCCGCTGGAAATAGCGGACCTGGAACTCCTGCACGTTGCGATTATGTTCGGTCAGCGTCTTCGCGAAGACGTGTGAGCCGTCATTGCGGCTGACGAAATAGAGGAACTCCACGTCGGCGGGCCGCAGCGCCGCCTCGAGTGACGCCTTGCCGGGTGACGCGATCGGTCCCGGCGGAAGTCCGGGGTACTTGTAGGTGTTGTACGGAGAGTTGATCGCGAGGTCGTCCTTGCGGATGTTGCCGTCGTACCGTCCGGCCTTCTGCAGCGCGTACACCACCGTCGGATCGGCCTGCATGCCCATGCCGATGCGCAGCCGGTTGCGATAGACCGCCGACACGATCGGACGCTCCTCGGGTTTTCCCGTTTCCTTCTCGACGAGCGACGCCAGCGTCACGAGCTGCCGTGTCGTCAGCGGCGGCTGGTCAGCGGGCTGCGATGCGTCGCCCGGATACGCGGCCCTGAATCCGGCCACCATGCTTTCGATCAGCTGAGAGGCCACCGCGGTGCGGCCGACGGTATAGGTGTCGGGGAACAGATAACCCTCGAGGTCCCGCGCCTCCGGGTCGAGGTCCCGAATCAGCGCGACGTTCCGCGACGCGTCGATGAAATCCCGCGCCCTGCCCAGGCCGCGCGATTCGTAGAGCGCCGCCATCTCCTGGATGGTCAGGCCTTCGCGGAAGGTAATACGCTGCCCGTAGACGTCGCCGCGCGCGATCTTGCCGACGACCTCGATCGCGGTCATCGGCTGATCGAAGCGGTACTCGCCCGCCTGGAGGTCACGCGACGCGCCGGTCCACCGCAGCGCAAGGCGCAGCGTGAGCGCGTCCTGCACGACGCCGGCGGCGAGCAGCCGTTCGCGAATGACGGCCGCACCTGCACCAACGGGAATCTCCACGAACTGTTCGGGGCCCGGATAACCCTTGAAGGGTGTGTGCATCCGTGTCCAGGCCATGCCGGCCAGGGCGCCGCCGCCAAGGATGATCAGGAGTACGAGGCCGACGAGCGCTTTTTTCATCAGTGGTTGTCGAGGTAATCCTGCAGAATCACCGCCGCCGCCGCGGCATCCAGGCGGTCCTTTCGTGCCTGCCAGTTCTTCTCGCGTCTCGCCAATCGGCTCTCCGCCTCCACGCTCGTCAGCCGTTCGTCCTGCAGGATCACCGCCAGTCCAGCGCGCTCGCGGAGCCGGGCCGCGAACCGTTCGATCCGCGGCGTCATCTCGTTCGGCGATCCGTCGAGGCGGCGCGGCAGTCCGACCACGATCGCGTCGAGCGGCTCCTCTCCCCCCAGCCGCGCGACTTCGTCCAGACTGACCTTCAGCGCGTCGCCGTCGAGCCCCGTCGTCCGCAGCGCGGCCAGCGGACGGGCGAGCGTGCGGGTCGGATCGCTCACGGCGACGCCGATGCGCCGTTCTCCCACGTCGAGACCAACGATGCGTCCCACGCCCGTATAATTGTCGCACCCACTTGATGTGAAACGGCTTCTTTCCCTCGCGGTCGTCGTCTGCGCCATGGCGGTGAGCCACGCACAGGCACCCGATCCGCAGAGCCGGCGGATCGACGATCGCCTGCGCGCGCTCCAGCGCGAAAACGAACAGCTGGCCCGGGAGGCGACGACGCTCGTCGGCGAGCTGCGCAAGCTGGAGATCCAGCGCGACCTCCGCGTGCAGGAATGGATGCAGGCCGAGACAGCGGCCGCCGACGCGCAGGCGGCGGTGGTTCAGGCGGCCGAGCGGCTCGCCACCCTCGAACTCCAGCGGACGGCGCAGCTGCCCGATCTGCGGGCGCAGCTGGTGGACGTCTACAAGCGCGGACGCAGCGGCTACGCGCGCCTGCTCTTTGGCGCCGACGACCTGCGCGAGTTCGCGCGAACGACGCGGGTGGTGGCGGCGCTGGCGTCGATCAACGAACGACGGATTGCCGACCATCGCCGGACGCTGCAGCAGCTGACGCTGCAGCGTGCCGCGCTGGAACAGTCGGCGGCACAGCTTCGCGCGCGCGAAGGAGAGGCGCGTACGGCGCGCGCGGCCGCGGATCGGGCGGTTGCGGATCTGTCGGCGCACATCGCGCGCATCGACTCACGCCGCGACCTCACAGCGCAGTATGCCGGCGAGCTGCAGCTCGCGTACGACAGGCTGCAGCAGCAGTTCTCAGCCGCCAACGCAGGACGTCCTCGCGAAACGGTCGTCGTCCCGCTGCTCCCCTTCCGCGGCACGCTCGAATGGCCCGCCGGCGGGCGGCTCGTCGGCCGGTTCGGACAGGCCACCGACCGGCTTGGCGGCACGGCCGTCCGGAACGGAATCGAGATCGCCGTTGCCGAGAACACCGCCGTCCGCGCCGTCCACGGCGGTACCGTGGGGCTGGCCGGCCCGTTCATCGGCTTTGGCAACCTGGTCATTGTCGAACACGGCGCCAACAACTATTCGCTCTACGGCTACCTCGGGACGATTGGCGTCGAGCGGGGCGACACGGTGGACGCCGGGGCTGAGCTGGGCCGCAGCGGGTCGGCGCCGGCCGGACCTCCGGCGCTCTATTTCGAGATGCGGATCGACGGTCGTCCGGTCGATCCCCTACAATGGCTGAAGGCCAGGTAAACGGCCCCAATTCCCAACGCCCAACGCCCAAAAAGGCGGCCGTGTTGGAGGTTGGGAGTTGGTAGTTGGGAGTTTCAATGACAGCACGCACACGCCTCTGGGTCCTCGTCGTCTCCACGCCGGTCATTGCGTTCACGCTGATTGGCGGCTATCTGGGCCAGGCGATGACGCGCGACGAAACGCTGCGCAGCCTGCGCGTCTTCGAGGACGTGATGCAGCTGGTGGTCGAGAACTACGTCGAGAACGTCGACGTGCAGAAGGCCATGCGTGGCGCGATGCGCGGGCTGACCGACGGCCTCGACGTCGACAGCGCGTTCCTGAACCCGGACCTGGTCAAGGCGTTCGAGTCGAAAGACACGCCCGCGGCGGGCGAACTCGGCATCGATCTGACGCGCGGCTACTACCTCCGCGTGGTGTCGGTGCGCGACGGGTCGCCGGCGGCAAAGGCAGGAATCCGCACCGGGGACTACCTGCGCGCGATTGACGGCAGGTCCACGCGCGACATCTCAGCGTTCGAGGGCAACCGGCTGCTGCGCGGCGGGGCTGGATCAAAGGTGACGCTGCTCGTCATTCGCGGCAGTGTCTCCGATCCGCACGAGGTGGCGGTCAACCGCGAGCGCCTGTCGGGTGCCGAGGTCTCGTCGCGAATGGCGAATGCATCCACCGGATATATCCGCGTCGTTGAATTCACGCCGAATTCGGCGGCCCGCATCAAGCAGGCCGTCGACGCGCTGGCCAAGACCGGAGCGGCGCGGTACGTGATCGACGTCCGCGGCACCTCGCGCGGCGACCTGGACAGCGGCATCGAAGCCGCACGGTTGTTCGTCCGCGGCGCCACGCTGGCCGTCCGGGTGTCCAGGGATCCGCTGGCGCGTCCCGACGCGAAAGACAAAACCAGGAAAGATTCGATTGCCGCGCAGGCCAACGACGGCACGGTTGCTGCGCCTGTCGTCCTGCTGGTTGACTCCGGGACATCGGGCGCTGCAGAGCTGTTCGCCGCCGCACTTGACGGCAACAATCGCGCCGAACTGGTCGGCGAGCGAACGATCGGTCGCGTCGCAAGGCAGCAACTGGTGAAGCTTCCGGACGGAAGCGGGCTGCTGCTGACCAGCGTTCGATATCTCTCGCCGTCGAGCGCAGCGATCCATGAGAAGGGTCTCACGCCCGACGTGCACGTCCCCGAACCCGACGTCGACTTCGGCGCCGATCCGCCGAAGGTCGATGCGGCGCTCGACAAGGCGATCGAACGACTCGCGGCGCCGGCGAAACAGGCTGCGTAGAACGACTCGAACGACTCGAACGACTCGAACGACTCGAACGTCTCGAACGATCCGAACGATTTCCGATTGACACCTCGGAGAGCGAGGCGTATAACCGCCTCGCCTCACTTCCATCCGAACAGACTCCGAGGAGATTTCATGAACAAGCAGGAACTGATCGCGAAGATCGCGAAAGACACAGGCTCGTCCAAGGCGGGCGCGTCCGCTGCCGTTGAGTCGCTCATCGACGGCATCACCAGATCGTTGAAGCGCGGTGATTCGATCACCTTCGTCGGCTTCGGCACCTTCAAGACCGCCCAGCGCAAGGCGCGCACCGCCCGCAACCCGCAGACCGGCGCCGCCATCAAGATTCCCAAGCGTCGCGTCGTCCGCTTCAGCGCCGGCAAGGCGCTCAAAGACGCCGTTCGCTAGACCGTCCTCGCCACAATTCAGAGCGGACCCTGCGGCCCGACGACCCGGTGGTCGGCTCGCACGGCCCGCTCTCTGCCTGGGGCCTGAGGCCTGAGCCCTGAGCCCTGAGCCCTGAGCCCTGAGCCCTCTGGTATACTGGCCGTTCGGGTTAACACCTGATTTTTGCAGTAGATATAGGCGCGTAGCTCAGTTGGTTAGAGCGCCTCCCTGACACGGAGGAGGTCAGTGGTTCGAGTCCACCCGCGCCTACCAACCTTCGCTCGCCAGTCTTCGCTACGCGAGCTTCTGTTGGCGAGCCGATGAAAGTGGAACAAGTGGAAGAAGTGGAAAACTGGAAAAGTGGAAAAGTGGAAAAAGTTGGAAGGGTCGAAGTAACGGGTACCACCCGTCGCTCCGAAACGTACTTTTAACTTACTTTTCCACTTTTCCACTTTTCCACTTTTGAAGTTGTTCCACTTGCCATGAGCGACGTCAACATCACACTTCCAGACGGTTCCAGCCGCAGCGTGCCGGCGGGCACCCCGGTGCGCGACGTCGCATCCGGAATTTCGCCGCGGCTGGCCAAGGCCTCGCTCGCCGCCGTCGTGGACGGGCGACTTGTGGACCTCGCCTATCCGCTCAACGCGGACGCGTCGGTCCGTCTGGTGACCGCCGACAGCGCCGAGGCGCTCGCGCTCTACCGGCACAGCACGGCGCACCTGCTGGCCGCCGCCGTGACGAACCTCTTTCCGGGCGCGCAGTGCGGCATCGGCCCCGCCACCGACGAAGGGTTCTTCTACGACTTCGTCGTCAGCCGGCCGTTCGTGCCCGAGGACCTCGAGCTGATCGAGAAGAAGATGCGCGAGCTGGCGCAGCAGGATCTGCCGTACGAACGGCAGATGTGGCCGCGCGAGGAAGCAAAGCGTTTCTTCGGCAGTCGCGGCGAGCCGCTGAAGGTCCAGCTGATCGAGGAGAAGACGGAAGGTCAGGACACGGTCTCCTGCTACACGATCAAGGACAGGGAGACGTTCGTCGATTTCTGCGTCGGACCGCACGTGCCGTCCACGGGGAAGCTGAAGGCGTTCAAGCTGCTCAACGCGTCCAACGCCTACTGGAAGGGCGACGCGCGCAACCAGCCGATGCAGCGCATCTACGGGACGGCGTTCCTCAGCGAGAAGGAACTGCAGGAACACCTGCACCGGATCGAGGAGGCGAAGAAGCGCGATCACCGGAAGATCGGCCGCGACCAGAAGCTGTTCATGTTCCACCAGTGGGCGCCGGGGGCCGCGTTCTGGCTCGGCAACGGCACGACGCTGTTCAACACCCTCGCGAACTACATGCGCAGTGTGCTGTTCCCCGCTGGATACGTCGAGGTCAAGACGCCGCTCGTGTTCAACAAGGCGCTGTGGGAGACCTCCGGCCACTGGTCGCACTACCGCAAGAACATGTTTCTGGTCGAGGGGGGCAGCAAGGACGCGGATGACGAGCAGATGGCCATGAAGGCCATGAACTGCCCCGGGCATTTCCTGGTCTTTGCGTCCGAGGTCCGCAGCTATCGCGACCTGCCGCTCCGCTTCCACGAGCAGACTCCGCTGCATCGCAACGAAGCATCGGGCGTGCTGTCGGGGCTGACCCGGGTCCGGCAACTCAGCCAGGACGACGCGCACTGCTTCGTGATGGAGTCGCAGATTGCGGACGAAGTCGCGCGCCTGCTCGAGCTGATGAAGCAGGTGTACCGTGACTTCGGGCTCCCGTATTCAGTCCGCCTCTCCACGCGGCCGCAGGAGTTTCTCGGCAAGATCGAGACGTGGGACCACGCCGAGGCGTCGTTGAAGGAGGCATTGGAACGCACGGGGCACAGCTTTACGGTGGACGAAGGCGACGGCGCATTCTACGGGCCGAAGATCGACGTCGACGTGACGGATGCCATCGGGCGGAAGTGGCAGTGCGCTACGTTCCAGCTCGATTACCAGATGCCTGAACGGTTCGACCTCAAGTACATCGGCGCCGACAACGCCGAGCATCGCCCGGTGGTCATTCATCGGGCTATTTTCGGCACGTTCGAGCGGTTCATCGGCCTGCTCATCGAACACTTCGCCGGCGCCTGGCCGCTGTGGCTCGCCCCCGTCCAGGCTGTCGTCATGCCGATTTCCGATCGTCACCTCGAGTACGCCAGGGGCGTCCGCGACCAGCTCGCCGCCGCCGGGCTGCGCGTGGAGCTCGACGACCGGCAGGAGAAGATTGGCTATAAGATCCGGGAAGCGCAGCTTCAGAAGGTCCCCTACATGCTGGTCGCCGGCGACCGGGAGGCAGCGGAAGGGACCGTCTCGGTCCGCAGCCGAACCGGTGGGGATCTCGGTGCGCGCGCCGTTGGCGCGTTCATCGTGGACGCGCAGGAAGAAATAGTCAAAAAGGGAGCGTCGTAGCTACTACGAACCACCAACTACGAACTACCAACTAGCAGAGGAGACAGCTATAGCTTTCGATCGTTCGCCCCGACGTGACGACCGTGTCCGCACCAACGAGCGCATCCGGGTTCGTGAAGTTCGCGTGATCGACGAAACCGGCCAGCAGCTCGGGATCATGCCGCCGCCGCAGGCGGTCGCCATCGCGCGTCAGAAGGGGCTCGACCTGGTCGAGATCTCGCCGACTGCCGTGCCTCCGGTGTGCCGAATCATGGACTTCGGCAAATACCAGTACCAGGAGCAGAAACGATCCCGCGAGGCGAAGAAGCACCAGCGCGTGATCGAGGTGAAGGAGATCAAGTTCCGCCCCAAGGTCGACGAGCACGATTACGACTTCAAGAGGAAGCACATCGAACGCTTCCTCGCGGACGGCGACAAGGTGAAGGCGACGATCTTCTTCCGCGGCCGCGAGATGGCGCACCCGGAAATCGGGCGCCGCATCCTGGAGCGGCTGATCGCGGACCTCGGCGACCAGGCCGTGGCCGAGACGATGCCGCGGCAGGAAGGCAACCAGATGCACGTCATCCTGGCCGGGCGGGCAACGCGGAAGAACGTGCCGAAGAAGTCGGCGGAGCCCGTGGCGGCGGCGGAGCCGGGGGATGAGGAATAGAAGTAATTCAGAATTCAGAATGCAGAATGCAGAATGCAGGCGTCTGAATTCTGAATTCAGCATTCTGCATTACAGCGAAGAAACCATTTATGCCGAAACTGAAGACACACCGGGGTGCAGCGAAGCGGTTCAAGAAGACCGGCACGGGCAAGATCGTCCGCGGCTCGGCCTTCAAGCGTCACATCCTGACCAGCAAGACGACGAAGTCGAAGCGGCAGATGCGCGGGACGCGCGAAGTCGCCGAGCAGGATGCGCCGAAGCTGAATCGGATGCTGCCGTACAAGTGAGTTGGTAGGTGGATAGCTGAAGCCGTAGCTTCCGCCTTCAGGCGGAAGATCGTCAGGTCGCTGGGTCATTTCAAAGTCACCCACCGTGAGCAACGGCGCAGAGCCGTTCCGGTAGACCGGGTGCACCCAATAGCCGAGAGGAAACAATGCCGCGAGTTAAAAGAGGGACCGTCCGGCGCGCGAAGCGGAAGAAGCTGCTCGCCCGTGCGAAAGGCTACTACCAAACCAAAAGCAAGCTGTATCGGGCAGCGAAGGAATCGGTCGATACGGCAGCGAAGTATGCCTACGTCGGACGGAAGAACAAGAAGCGCGAGTTCCGCCGGCTGTGGGTGGTCCGCATCAATGCGGCAGCACGCGAGAACGGCCTGACCTACTCGCAGCTGGTGCGCGGCCTGAAGGCCGCCGGCAGCACCCTCGACCGCAAGATGC
>JAICQE010000162.1 GCA_025938035.1 Vicinamibacteria bacterium | reverse complement strand
TCGCCATCGAGCCCGCGCGTTCCAAAGGGCTCCGCACGCTGGAGATCCAGACGCGCAGGTCCTCGCTCAAGATCCGCGCCCGCGAGTGGTACAGCGCTGACGCCGACTGACGCTGGTCGATGCGAACGGGCTGCGCCGGGTCGGTGCGAGCGGGCTGCGCCGGGTCGGTGCGAACGGACTGCGCGGTCCGGGGCAATCGGACTGCGGTCGGTGCGAACAACTCGGGGTCGGTTCAAGCAGGCTGACGCTGGTCAGCTCGGTCCGGCTTGGTGAACCCGAGCCGCCCAAGCGTACGACAGTTGCTGCCGTTCTGGGGTTGTGGTAATTTCCGCTCCGCAGTCGCAGGCTGCAACTCCGTCCGCGGAAAGGGATCATCCCGCCTGCCTCGCGTGTCAGCGATTGAGCATCAACCCTTTTAGCCCGTACGCGGACAGCGGGCCCAAGGGTGAACGATGTCTCAGCGCCTGCCTTACCTGCCGAATCTCGATCATCTGAAAAAGCAAGCAAAAGCCGTGTTGCGCGTCTGTCGAGTACGCAACGCAGGTTCGCAACTTGCTGACGCTCAGAACGCCGTGGCCCGGGGATATGGGTTTCAGAACTGGCCCTTGCTCAAGGCACACGTGGAATCCGTGAGACGGTCGCGTGGCGCGAACACGGATTCACCGGCACGGCCGAAGAGGAACGGGCGACATCATCAAGGCTCAAGTCATCCCATGGCCGGCACGTGGGCGAGCGGCGACATCGTGGTCACGCTCGAAGTATGCGGCGACCTGGTCACTTTGACCCAAGTCACGACTGATACCGCCGGCGAGCCATCAGCCGCGCGATTTGCGTTCGTGGCCGATGGCCGCGAGCACGAAGTCGAAGGTCACGATTTCCTGATGCAAGCCACGTGGATTGACACGCGGACACTCGACACAACCGTCACACGGGGCAAGGCACTCGTTGCGAGCGCGAAGTACACGCTATCAGTAGATGGAGGTGCGCTCGCCTTGTCGACTGGCGATCACGTCGTTCCTTTTAGTCGAGTGTCGTTATGACGCCGTCGGACCCCTGCTGCCGTGTTCATGATGCCGCTTTTCTTAATCATCAGCTTTGCTTGTACGCGAGGAGGGCCCATGCAGTCGGAATCGACCAACGATGAAGATCGTCGAGCGATCGAAGAGCTGAACGATCACGACGTGAAGGCCACGTTAGCGGGCGACGTGGATGCGATCGTATCTCAATGGACTGAGGACTTCACGGTCCTCCCACCGGCCGGTCCTATCATCCGGGGGCGCTCCGCAAACGCCGCCGCCGCGGAGCAGGGAAAGGCGCAGCTGCAGGCGCTCGTCGCTGTTAATTACGACGTGGATTTCGAAGAGATCACAATGACTGGCAATCATGCCTTCGCATGGGGAACGTATCGCAGCACGGTACGTCCGCGTGCGGGAGGTGCAGACATCACCTATAGCGGGAAGCTAATGCGGATCCTGCAGAGACAGCCCGATGGCACCTGGAAGATGCATCGGACGATGATGACGGCTGATCCTCAGACGCGTTGACACTTCAAACGAGACACAATGGCACAGGACATGAGCAGCGACGAGATCCGATTGATCGGCCCTGGCGGAGCCGGCAAAAGCACAATCGGCGCTCTCGTAGCAGAGCGTCTCAGCCTTGCCTTCCTCGACCTCGACAAATTCCTTGAAGTCCAGGTCGGGGATATCGGCAAGTACATCAACTCGAATGGATACGGCGCATACGCGCGAGCGAACATAGAGGCGTACTGCTCTTTATTTGGTGAAAAGCGTTGCCCTGGCGTTCACGCGCTGTCGTCGGGCTTCATGACGTACGCGAGCCAGCTCCACCCCGGCTATCCGAGACTCCGCCGCGAGATCGAGATGCATCCCTGCACCTTCGTACTTCTACCATCTCTGGATCGTGACACTTGCGTGGCTGAAACAGTCCGGCGGCAAACCGCGCGACCATTCGGTCGGACACCGGCGAGGGAAGAGGTCGTCATCCGCCGCAGATTCGAGATCTACATGGCGGTGCCGGCAAGAAAAATCGAGACCATGCGACCACTGACAGAGGTGGTTGATCACATCACGTTGGCGCTATCGCGCAACCACGGCCACGGGGGTTGAGTACTTCTCAGCCGATACCGAAACGCCGCAGGCGCGGGCACTCGGCCGCATCGTCGAGGAGCTCCGGCATCAGTACCTCCTCGCCATCGAGCCCGCGCGTTCCAAAGGGCTCCGCACGCTGGAGATCCAGACGCGCAGGTCCTCGCTCAAGATCCGCGCCCGCGAGTGGTACAGCGCTGACGCCGACTGACGCTGGTCGGTGCGAGCAGCGTTCCCGGTCGGTGCGAGGAGACTTCGCCGGAACCGTTTGCACCCTTTGAACCTTCTGAACCCTTTGAACCCTTGCTCCCGCGGCAACGTTCTGCTCAGCGGCTCCGTCTGAGAAACAGCGCCTGTGACGGAGTCCACGATGCGGAAACTGCACAAAATCGTCATCCCTGCCCTGGCATTCACGCTGCTGCCGGTGGCGGGCGCGTTCGCGGCCCAGCCGCCGCGGCCGTCCGAACGCCGGGATCGGCTCGAAGACATCCGGGATCGCCGCGAAGACCGGCGCGATCGGCGCGAAGACGTCCTCGATCGACGTGAGGATCGCCGCGATGCGCGGCACGATGGTGGCCTGCGGGATCGGCTCGAGGACCGGCGCGATCGGCTCGAAAACCGCCGCGACAGGCGCGAAGACATCAGGGATCGGCGCGAGGATCGCCGGGATCGGCGGAACTAGGATCGTTCGAATCGTTCGAGTCGTTCGGAGCGTTCGAGTCGTTCGGAGCGTTCGAGGTGCTTTGCCGTTCGAACGCTCCGGCGCTTCCAGATGACGGCATCCACCACGTAATGAAATACGTCAGCGGGCGTCCAGGCTGGCTGATGCGCGACAGATCACCGCATCGGCAATCCAGTCGCGGGCGCCGGCGGTCTGCCCGGCCGGCGTTTCTACCGGTACGTCTTCAGGTTCTGATAGGCCGAGCGGATGTTGTAGACGCGCAGGCGATCGTACTGCGCCCAGTCCTTGTACTTCTCGAGCAGGATGGTCTTTTCCATTTCCTCGAGGCTGCGCCCCTGCCTCATTCCGGCGGTGACGGCCTCGATCAGGTCCTCGAAGAACTCGCGAGTCATCGCCACGTCGGCCTTCCGGAAGAGGCCGGTACCGTGGCCCGCCGCCAGCACATCGAAGTCGAGCGCTTCAACGGTCCGATACGACTTCAGCCACTCCGCCAGCGGGATACCGTCGTAGGGACCACATGCGCTCGGCAGCGATCGGATGTTCGTGGTCACCAGCGCATCCGCCAGGAATTCGGTGGCAAACACCACGCGCTCCGCCGGGAAGTACATCACCGTTGCATCGTCGGAATGATTGAGTCCGGGATGGATCAATTCGACCACGCGGCCGCCGAGCTCCAACCGCATGCGGTCCGAGTAGACGATGTCGGGCCGGCGGATGTCGCGCTGCAGTTCGGCCGGCGAGACCGCGCCGTCCTTGTTGTGATCCCACGTCTGGAAGAAGTTCGGCCCCCAACCGCAGACGCCGGGACGCGTCTTCGTCGGAATGTCGATCTCGTCGGGATCGATGACGCCGTTGTCGTTGCGATCGAGCATGTCGCCGGGCATGTGCGGATACCGGCCGTCCATGTTCCGCAGCATGTTCCGGTGCGCCACGAACTGCGCCGTGTCGGCAAAGACAGCGCCGCCCTCGGCGTGATCGAAATGGCTGTGGCTGTAGACGACGTAGCGGACCGGAACCTTGAACCGCTGTGCCAGCTGCTCTTTCAGCCAGGTGGAGAATGCGGTGTTGATCGGGTCGCCGAGGATGATGCCCTCGGGCGTGACGAGAAAGATCGTCGCCCAGGCGCCGTTGCGCGCCCGGTAGAGATCACCCGTCACGTTGGTGATGTCCCGCGCCGGACCGCGCGGCGCCTGCGCGGCCGCCGTCACAGCGAACGCGACGGCTGCGAGCGTGAGCGCGCCGACCCGTTTCTTCATCGCCTCTCCGTCGCCGGATTCTACAGTTTCTGAGCGTTGATGAGATCGCGCACGGCGCCCACGATCAGCTCCGGCTGATCGAACTGCACCCAGTGCGTGCTGCGATCCGCCACCACGTGCCGCGCGGCGGACGCCCGCAATGCGAGCGCGCGGTGCTGGGCGATCTCCTCCGGCGGATGGTTGCCGCTCGAGATGACGATCACCGGGATTCCCTCGGGCGGCAGCGTGGCTTCAATGGCTGGTCCCTCGGTTTCCAGCACTCGCAGGTGTGCGGCCATCGATCGAAAGCATTTCGGATCGCACCAGACTTCCTGGACCATCGGATGCACGTCCGTCGGCAGCTTGCGCACTTCGCCAACGAGCCGTTGCAGAGTGCCGGCCGCGGTCGGTCCGAACACCTTCACGAGGCGCCGGGGCGCTCCGGGCGCGCCACCGGTCAGCAGCGTCAGGGACGCGCGCACGATGCCGAGCTGCGCCAGCACGCCACCGACTCTCGACAGCCGCCTGCCCCGCCTGATCAGCCGGCGCTGCTGCGCAGTCATCGCCAGCCACTCCGTCGGCGGATCGACCAGCACCAGCCCGACAACGCGATCCGGATGCTTCGCCGCGTAGGCGCGAATCACGAAACTGCCGAACGAATGCCCCACGAGGACATATCGTTCGCCCGCGCCGACGCGATCCAGGACGCAGGCCAGCTCGTCGACGATGCGATCGAACGTTCTCGGCGACGAGGCGGGGTCGCTCCACGCGAACCCCGCGCGGTCGTAGGCGCACACTCGCGTGAACGTGGCGATTTCAGGCTGCACGAGCGACCAGCTGAGCGACGAGGCGGCGATCCCGGATTCAAGCAGCACCAGCGGAGCGCCGGATCCCGCGCACCGCGCGTGCAGACGATGGCCGCCCGCCTTCGCCGATGACCGGAAGCGGCTTCGGCGCGGCAGCCCTAGCTCGATGAGTTCACCCGGTGGCGCGAACCGGCGGCGGCGGATCGAGACCTGCTGGTAGATCACGCCCGCCAGGAGAAGCGCCGCGACGACTGCAGCTGCGGCGCCCACCTTCAATCGGGCGTCGGCCGCTCGATGCTGTCGATAACGACGAACTCGACCGGGCCGCGCTGTGATTCGAGCCGCAGGCCGAGCTGCTCGTGCAGCGCCGCGAAGATCGACGGCGCGTCGTTCGCCTGCGCCTGCCCCGCCGCGGCGCGCAGGTTATCCGGCGTCCAGCGCAGCTCGAAGTCGAACTGGCCCTTCAGGCCGGTCCGATCGAGAACCATACGGCTCAATCCGAAGCCGCCCAAGGCGTTCACGAGGGCCTCCATCGACTGGCCGGTGCCGGTCATCCGGCCGACCGTGTCGTTGACCGACGTATTGGTTCCGCACGGACTTGCCGCTCCCGGCTGCGCCGCCGCACAGTTCTGCGTGGACGGCTTGAGCTGCGGTCCGAGCCTGCCGTCGGGGCGCGCCAGCACCAACGCGTAGACCTGCTCCTGCCTGGTCTCGGTGTGCGCCACGAGCTTGAACCGATCGCGCAGCAGGGCACGGGTCATCGCCGGGTTGTCGGGTTTCGCGATCTCGGGCGGGCGCGCCTGGATGTCGAAGCGTTCTGAACCGATCCAGCCCGGCCCGCCGGCAAGCTGGAACGGGCGGAGACGATACGCATAGACGATCAGCTGCCGCGCCGTCACGTTCGAGGCGGTGAAGCTCCCGGCGCGGCCGCTCGTGGACGAGTTCGTGGCGCCGCTGTTATTCGGCTTGATCGACGCGACCTCGAACGCCACGTCAACCGACGTCGCGATTGGCGTCTGCGCGGCGGCCAGCGCCACCCAGGACAGCCCGGCGAGCAGGACGGCTCCGTGGATCGTCTTCATAGCTGACAAGTCTAGACGGAGAGGCGCCTGTCGCACTTATCATTTGATGATGGTTGTGATGTCCGGTTATCAAACGATGATCGAGGACGCCTTCGAGCGTCGGTCCGAAATTGCGCCTGCGACCGTCGATCGCGGACTTGCCCAGGCGCTCGATCAGGTTCTTCAGGAGCTGAACACGGGCCGTCTTCGCGTTGCGGAAAAGATCGACGGCACCTGGGTCACGCACCAGTGGGTGAAGAAGGCGGTGCTCCTCTACTTCAGGACGCACGACAACCACGTGATGCCCGGCGGCGGCCGCTCCTGGTTCGACAAGGTGCCGCTGCGCTTCGCCGGCTATACCGAGGAGCAGTTCCGGCAGGATGGATTCCGCGTCGTTCCACCGGCGACGGTTCGCGCCGGCGCGTTCATCGGCCGTAACGTCGTGCTGATGCCGTCCTACGTCAACATCGGCGCCTACGTCGGCGAAGGCACCATGGTGGACACCTGGGCGACGGTCGGCTCCTGTGCCCAGATCGGGAAGAACGTTCACCTCTCCGGCGGCGCCGGCATCGGCGGGGTGCTCGAGCCGCTGCAGGCCAACCCGACGATCATCGAGGACAACTGTTTCGTCGGCGCGCGATCGGAAATCGTCGAAGGGGTCATCGTCGAGGAGAACGCCGTGATCTCGATGGGCGTCTTCATCGGCCAGAGCACGAAGATCTACGACCGCGCGACGGGCGAGGTGATCTACGGCCGCGTGCCGGCAGGATCGGTCGTGGTGCCGGGCAGTCTGCCATCGGCGGACGGCACGTATTCCCTGTACTGTGCGGTCATCGTCAAGCGCGTCGACGCGGCCACGCGCGCGAAGACGTCCATTAACGAGCTACTGAGAAACTGACGTGAAATTCAACATGCAAGATTCAAAATGCAAACACACGCTCGAGTTTGCATTTTGCATTTTGAATGTTGCATTGCTTCGGCTATGACACTCGCCACCGCGACCGATATCCAGCGGGACACACTGGAACTGGCGGAGCGGCTTATTGCCTGCCGGTCGCTGACACCGGACGATGGCGGCGCGCTGGACATGATTGCCGCGCGGCTGACGCCGGCCGGCTTCGCCTGCGAGCGGATCGATCGCGGCCCCGTCAGGAACCTGTGGGCGCGCCGTGGAAACGCAGCGCCTCTCATCTGCCTTGCCGGTCATGTCGACGTCGTGCCGCCGGGTCCGGTGGATCGCTGGACGAGCGACCCGTTCTCGCCAACCCGGCGCGATGGCCGCCTGTTCGGGCGCGGCGCCGCGGACATGAAGGTCTCCGTCGCGGCTTTGGTCACCGCCGCGGAGCGCTTCGTCGGCCGGGAGCCGCATCATCGCGGATCGCTGGCGCTTCTCTTCACCTCGGACGAGGAAGGGGCAGGAATCGACGGTACCGCCGCCGTCGTCCGCGAACTGCAGGCGCGGGGGGACCGCATCGACGCGTGCATCATCGGCGAGCCGACGTCGGTCGAGCGCCTGGGGGACACGATCAAGAACGGCCGCCGCGGATCGCTGAATGGTGTGCTGCGGGTCAACGGCATTCAGTGCCACATCGCCTATCCCGAACGCGGGCGCAATCCCGTGCAGGCGGCGCTGCCGGCCCTGGCGGAGCTGGCGGCGGCGGAGTGGGACCGCGGCAACGAATACTTCTCGCCGACCAGCTTCCAGATCTCCGACATCCATGCGGGCACCGGCGCCAACAACATCATCCCCGGCTCGCTGGACGTGATGTTCAACTTCCGGTTCTCAACGGAATCAACGGCGGATCAACTGAAGGCGCGCGTGCAGGCGGTGCTCGACGCCCATCGGCTCGACTACGAGCTGAACTGGTCGCTCTCCGGCTCGCCGTTTCTATCGCCGCGCGGCGGTCTGGTGGACGTGATCAGTGCGGCGGTGGCGCAGGTCACCGGCGTCACGCCGGCACTGTCAACGAGCGGCGGCACATCGGACGGACGTTTTCTCGCCGGCGTGTCGCGTGAGGTCGTGGAGTTCGGTCCGCTCAGCGCATCGATTCACGGCATCGACGAACACGTCCTCATCGCCGATATCGGGCCGCTGAGCGAGGTGTACGAGCGGACGCTTGCCATGCTGCTGCCGCGCACCGCGTAAGAGGTCAGCGGCGTACGCTGGCGTCGCCGTCGAACTCGGCGCGAGCGGCCGCCTGCTCCATGCCAACCCGGCCGATGACGATCTCGGCACGCGCGTAGCTTTCCGGACGGATCGGCACGCCGGCCATCCCACGCAGCATCGCCAGCTGTCCAACGTGCGTCAGCGCATCGGCCAGCGGTCCCTGAATCAGCTTCTCGACCGGGTGCTCGACCGGACCGCGCAGCGACTCGTTCGAGGCGAGCGCGCCATCGAGCGCGGCGAGGCGATCGAAGAAGCGCGCCACCTCCGCATCCCAGTCATCGCTTCCTTCCGCCTTCCACGACGCATCTCCGTGAGCCATGCGGACAGCCCACGACATCAAGTCGGCCAGGTGCGCCACGATGAGCACTGGCTGTCTCGTTGCGGATCCGAAGGTCATGCTGCCGAAGTTCGACGGCGTCTCGCGCAGGACCTTCGCGGCACGATAGGTCAGCGTTGCAACCAGGTGGCGCAGTACGGTCCGCGCAGCATCAAGGTGAATGGGTTCCACGTAAAACCCTCCAACTTTTGAACACGCGCGCCCGAGCGTGTTCCGTAGTGAACCTTGCCCGCTATCTCGAACATAAACAATCGGTTACGAGACGATGACGAGAAGCGCTGTGCCGAATCGCATCTTGGCGCACACCGTTGCACGGTCGCTGCGATTTGACGGAAATCATTCCGCCCGAACGCCTTAGCTTAAACCCGGGCCGTGGCACTCCCGTTGCTCAGTTGTGCAGCAACGATAGGTTCACTCGTGTCAGCTCCCGTTCACTCGCAGCCACGTCAATGGCAGGTGCACGCTGGTGGAAAGATCACCCGTGTCCCCTCGACGGCGCCGCCGTCGAATCCGACGACGCGGCGGCGCACGGATCTGCAGGTCTCGCCGCTCGCGGCACGCCTGTACGTGGGCGTTGTGTGCGCAGTTGGCGGAGCGGTGCTCGTCGGGGCCGCCGATGGCGGTACGGACCAGCCGTATGCGCTCGCCGCCTTCTTCGCGATTTCCCTGGTCGCGTCGCTCGCACGCGTGGAGATCGGGTTGGGAGGCGGCGCAACCCTCACGGCGTGTCACATTACCGACCTGCTTGCGCTCCTGATCTGCGGCCCCGACGCGGCAGTACTGGTGTCGGCGGGGAGCGCCTGGACGCAATGCGCGGTCCGCAGCCGGACGAAGAATCCGCTGCATCAGACGCTGTTCAGCATCGCGGCGCTCGCGCTGTCGATGGCGGTGGCCGGCCGTGTCTATGTTGAACTCGGCGGCGCCGCGGCTGGCCCGTCGCTTCTGTTGAAGCCGTTCGCGGCGGCCACCACGGCGTTCTTTATCTTGAACTCCGGTTTGGTGGCCGGCGCCGTGTCGCTGTCGACGGGCGATTCAATCCGCGCCGTCTGGTCCGATTTCATCCTTTCGGTCTGGCCGGGCTATCTGATCGGCGCGGGCCTCAGCGCCGTCATCGCGCAGGGCATCAACTCGCAGGACTACTGGCTGGTGCCGCTGCTTGCGGCGTCGCTGGCGGTGCTGCACCGCAACTATCAGGCGTGCCTCGCGCGCATGGCCGACGGCATCACCGACGAATTGACGGGTTTGCCGAACAAGCGCTTCGCCATCGATTACGTCCAGCGGGAACTCGCGCGCGTGACGCGCACCGACGGCAAGCTGACGCTGGCGCTGCTCGACATGGACGGCTTCAAGCGGGTCAACGACATCGGCGGCCACGCCGCTGGGGATCGCGCCCTGCGCCATGTCGCCTCCTGCCTCTCGCGGACGCTGCGCGTCACCGACCTGTGCGCGCGTTACGGCGGCGACGAGTTCCTGATCGTCCTCCCCGGCTGCAGCGGACCGGATGCGCAGCGGCGGATCGAGAAGATGCAGGCCGAAATCACCGCCACCGGCAAGGAGGCGCAGTTCGAGGCCGAGTT
>JAICQE010000107.1 GCA_025938035.1 Vicinamibacteria bacterium | reverse complement strand
GCGTCCGCGCATATTCCGCGGCGGACGGAAAGGTCGTCTGGCAGTTCGACACGAATCGCGAATTTGAAACCGTGAACGGAGTTGCCGCGAAAGGCGGAGCGATGGACGGACCGGGCCCCGTCGTGTCGGGTGGAATGGTCTACGTCCTTTCTGGCTACGTCAGCCTGATCGGACGGCCGGGTAACGTGCTGCTCGCGTTCGGGGTGGAGTGAACGAAAGGAGCCGGCAATTGGCGTCGGGGAGCTACGCGGGCTTGAGCACGGTGAGCTCAGTACGTTCAAGCAGCTGTGTGAAGCCACGATCGAACGTGACCAGGGGCGTGCCGAGCGTCCTCGCCACCGCTGCAATCCACGCGTCGGTAATCGCGTTCGCGGCGACGCCGGACGCAGAAATCCCGCAGCCACCATCAACACGCTCGTGGTCGGAGGGTTACCGCTGGCACACGGGACAATAAAACGTCGAGCGGCCGCCCTGCACGATTCGTGTGATCGTCCCGCCGCACCCTCTGCGCGGACAGCGCTCGCCTTCGCGGTCGTAGACGAGAAAGGGATCGGCAGCGCGTGTCCGGTACTGATTCCTGATCGCAACCCTCAGCACGTCCTTGATCGCCCGCACGAGATCGTCGAGCGCCGGCCGCGGCGTCCCCGTGCGCGTGACAAGCGTGGACGCCCGCCGCTTCGGCGAAAGCCTGGCGCGATACAGCGCCTCTGAAACGTAGATGTTGCCGAGACCGGCGATCACCCGCTGGTCGGACAACGCGATCTTCAGCGAGGTGCGCCGGCGACCCAGCACCCTGCCCAGTGGCGCCGTGCCGAATCGCGCGGCCAGCGGTTCGGGCCCAAGCCGCGCGAGCGCGTGGTGGCTCTCGATGTCTTCAGCCCGCAGAAGCGTCATGAACCCGAATCGTCTCGGGTCGTTGAAGATGACGACAGCGCCCGTGGAAAGCTCGAAGATCACGTGATCGTGGGGGCTGTACTCGACGTCTCCATCCGCTACACGAAACCCCCCGGACATACCCAGGTGCATCAAGAGCACGTCGCCGGACCCAAGCTCAGCCAGAAGGTATTTCGCGCGGCGCCTGACCGCGAGGACCGTCTGGCCCTCGAGCCGCTGCGCAAAATCAGGCGGAAAGGCGTAGCGGAGATTCGGGCGGCGCGTGACAACGCGCTCGATCCGTGCGCGCGCCATGACCCGCTGCAGCCGCCGGCGCTCGTACTCGACTTCCGGGAGTTCTGGCACAACCTATGATCCTCTCGACCGGCCAGTGCGCGGTCCTCTCTCGCTTCGCGGCCACCTCATATTGCTCGTCCTGGCGGCCGTACTGCCAGGTGCGCTCCTCACCGGATTGATCGTCAGACGGACTCTGGAGAGCAATCGGGCGGTGCTCGAACACAGGCTCGAAGACACCGCGCGCGTGGACGCAGCCGCTCTGGACCGCGAATTCAACGCGACGATCCGCGTGCTGCAGGCGCTGGCCCAGGCGCCCGCGCTCGACGCCGGCGACCTGCAGACGTTCTGGTCGGAGGCGCGGCGAGTCGCGCGCACCCAGCCAGGTTGGTACGCGGCGATCCTGGCCACACCCGACAGCGAGGTGCAGCTGCACAGCGAAATGCCGTTCGGCGAGCCGTTGAGCGAAGCCCAGGATTCCGAGCGCGCGCAGCGGCTGGAGGAGCGGCGCATGCCGATCGTTGGACAGCTGGCGACGGACCGCAGCGGGAAGCAGCGGTTTCCGATCAGCGTACCGGTCGAACGGCAGCAACAGCTGATGTACATCCTCACCGCGGTGATGGAACCCGAAGCATTGACCCCCGTGGTCCGGACGCAACTGCCGCAAACAGAAGAATGGACACGTGCCATCGTCGATCCTGGGCTGCTGATCGCGGCACGTTCGCGCGGCGGTGATGAGTTCGTCGGGCGTCCCGTGAGCCCGCAGGGCCGCGAGTTGCTCCGCAGCCGTCCTGAACGCCCGGCCCGGAGCACGAGTCTCGACGGTGAGCCGCTGTACTCGTCGCTCGGTCACAGTGCGTTTCCAGGATGGACGGTCATCGTGTCGGTGCCCAGGGCGGTCCTCGACGGGCCTGCCCGCGAGTCGATCATCGCGACCGTCTCCGGAGGCGTGGTCCTGATTCTCGGCGGGCTGATGGGCGTGCTGCTGGTCTCGCGCCGCGTGACGCACGACCTCCAGACGGCGCGTGACGCGGCGGCGGCGCTTGCCGACGGTCGCGCGCCACCGCGGTTGCAGCCGCGGATCGCGGAAGCCACGCAGGTGGACGCGTCGCTGCAGCGCGCGGCGCAGCTTCTTTCGGCACGGGAGCGGGAGCGCGACGAGCAGCTCAATCGCGCCGTGCTGGCGCACGCGCAGGCCGAAGAAGCCAGCCGCACGAAGGATCGCTTCCTCGCGGTGCTCGGCCATGAGCTGCGAAATCCGCTCGCCCCGGCACTGACCGCGCTGGAACTGATGAAGCTGCGCGGCGACGGAGCGGTGCAGCGTGAGCGCGAGGTCCTCGAGCGCCAGATCTTGCACATGACCCGGCTCGTCGACGACCTGCTCGACGTCTCCCGGCTGACACGGGGCAAGGTCGACCTGATCAGGCATAGGTTCGAGCTCCGCGCGGCGATCGATCGCGCCGTGGACATGGCCGGACCGCTGGTCCAGCAGTACGAGCACGCGCTCTACGTCGGCATCCCGGAAACGGGCCTCACGATCGACGCTGATCAGGACCGCATCGTGCAGATCCTGGTGAACCTGTTGACCAACGCGGCGAAATACACGCCGCCGGGCGGACAGCTGGCGCTGATGTCGGATGTCGTCGATGGGCGAGCGGAGATCTGTTGCGAGGATGACGGCCCTGGAGTCCCGGCGGATTTGCTGCCGACGATGTTCGAACCGTTCACGCAGGGGCCGCGTTCAATCGCCCGCCAGCAGGGCGGACTTGGTCTCGGGTTGATGCTGGCCCGCAGCCTCGCCGAGCTTCACGGCGGCAGCCTGCGCTACGAATCGGCCCATCCGCACGGCAGCCGGTTCATCGTCACCCTTCCGCTGTCAGCGGCCGGCGCTGTCGATTCGCCGGTGCCGACGAGTGGCGAGACTGCCTACGCACCGCGGCGTGTGCTGCTCGTGGACGACAACGTCGACGCCATGGAAATGATGACGCTGGCGCTCGAAAACAAGGGACATCGGGTGCAGTGTGCGCCGGACGGCACCCTTGCGGTGGCAGCTGCCGTCGCCTTTCAGCCCGACGTTGCGGTGCTCGACATCGGCCTGCCCGGGATCGACGGCTTCGAACTGGCGCGCGCCCTGCGGGCCGCGCTGCCGCAGCTGCGTCTGATCGCGCTCACCGGCTACGGCCAGGACTCGGATGCCAGAGCAGCTCGTGTGGCTGGCTTCGATGCACACTGCACCAAGCCGGTGAGAATCGCCGCTCTTCTGGATCAGATCGCTTCCCTGTCGGGCGCGGCTGCAGCCGAACGGTAATTACGGCGGCACTACGCTTGCGATGGTCTCCAGCCGGAGGCATCGGATATGAATCCCGAGCTCGACAAAATCCTGGACATGCTGCACGAGATCGATGCGTCAATGCTTGTGACCCGTCGCCCGGATGGGCATCTCGTCTCGCGCGCAATGGCCACGCAGGAGCGCGCGCCGGGCGCTGATATCTGGTTCGTCACGACGGAAGGAAGCGGCAAGCTGACGGAAATCGCCGGCGATCCCCACATCAACCTCACCTATTACAACGAATCGAACCGGGAATGGCTTTCGGTGTCGGGCACCGCGGTCATCTCGCGCGATCGCCCGACAATCCGAACACTGTATCGGCCGGACTGGTCGATCTGGTTCCCGGCGGACGACTCCGACGCCCGTTACGGGACGGCGGATGACCCGCGGATGGTGTTGATCGGCATCACCGTCGCCGCTGCCACGTATCTCGAGGTCAATAAACCCCGTCCTGTCGTGCTGTTCGAGATCGTCAAGGGGTGGCTGACAGGTACGGAGCCCCAGCTCGGCGAAACCCACCACCTGTCCACCCGCGACACGTAGTGTCCGCCTTCAGGCGGACCCAGCGGTTAAGATCCGCGTATGTGCCGGAACATCAAAACGCTCTTCAATTTCGATCCTCCAGCCACCGAGGAAGAAATCCGCGCCGCGTCACTGCAGTTCGTCCGCAAACTGTCGGGGTTCACCAAGCCGTCGAAGGCCAACGAGGACGCATTCAATCAGGCGGTCGAAGAGGTCGCGGACGTGGCTGAACGCCTGATCGCCTCGCTCGTCACCACGGCGCCGCCGCGCGACAGAGAGGAGTGGGTCGAGCGCGCCAGGGCGCGGGCCGCCGAACGCTACGGCCGCGTCCCGTCCGCCTAGCGGCTTTTGCTTTGCTGTAGCTGTCGCATCACTCACCGCCTGTGAGTGTCCCATCCCATGCCGAATGACAGTACGGCAGACGGGATGAATCGCCGATCAACGACGGCGGAACGGAAAGACCCCGGCGCGTTGAATACGGTGAAGGACTCTCGCGTCGCCCTGAAGAACGGGACGCCCACATCCGCCTGAATGAACACCCGCAGCGGGGTGTTGCCGCGGAATTCGTAACCGGTCGAGAACTCGCCCTGCAATCCGGACCCGTGCCAGCCGCTGGTAAAAGGAGTGCGGTCGCTGTTGGCGCTGACGCCTCCCCAGCTGAACCCGCCGCCGACGTACGCCGATCGATCCGATTCGGCGTCGAGGAATCGAAGAATCTGCAGTTTGAGAACCGACCCGGCAAACACGGAGCCGTCGTCGTAGCGGCTGGTGCCGATCATGTAGTTGAAGAACGACACATCGAACGCCACCGACTGGAGTTCGCCGCGGTAGCCGAAGCCGATGGCGGGCGCCGAGCGGATGTTGTCGGCGAACGCGCCGCCGTAGCCGAGCCGCGCATAGCCGAACGAGCGGAACTCGGGCTGCGCAGTCTGCGCGTAGACGGGTGACGCCAGAACCATAGTCGCGAAGAGAAGAACTGCCGTTCGCATTGGTGCCTCCATGCAATCGCGTTCACACCTCCTGACCGGTGAAGGTGCGAACGGCCTTCAGAGTGGCTCATCCCACGATCTGCATGGTCGGCCCGGCTCATGGCTGATGTCCTGATCCCCTCCTGAATAGTCCTGAAGGCCGGTGTCTCACCCGCCACACGGCCCACGCGCCGGCGATGCCGGCGGCCGGCAGTGCCACGTACGCAGCGCCCGCAATCGCCATAACCACCGCCCATGCCGCGCCGAGGCCATACACGACAACAGCCACGCGGGGGCGATGGGAAGGCGCGGTGTAACTGGTGGCCAGTACAACCAGAGCGGCGGCGATCGCGGCACTCATGACGAGCACCACGGCATCCGCAACCGGCGTCCATGGCGCGAAGCAGGCTCCCGACACCATGTACGACTCGGGGCACCAGCGGCTAGAAATGTCGTGCAGGATCAGGCCGATGACGAGCGACACGCCCCAGGCCGCGAGCGCCGCCAGCGGAACGAGCGCCCACCGGACTGCGTGCATGAGACGCATGCGTGCCGCGGTATTGTGAAGCGAATCAGGTGAGAGCACGGCAAAAGTTACAAAACCAGAACCACGGCACCGCAACGGCCGTTCGGCGCGCCTTGAACGCGCAGGCCCACCCTGACCGTGCTGCCGGCGCGATGCGTTTCTTCAAATGCGGCCCCGGCGAATACGGAGAGGGAGACGTGTTCATTGCGGTCACCGTTCCAGCGCAGCGCGCAATTGCACGTCAGTTCCGCGATCTGCCGCTTGCCGACGTGGAGCAGCTGCTCACATCACACGTCCACGAAGAGCGGCTGACGGCCCTGCTCATCCTCGTCCATCAGTTCAGACGCGGCGACGAACGTTGCCGCCGGCAGATCTTCACCCTCTACATGAAGCGTCTGCAGTTCATCAACAACTGGGACCTGGTGGACAGCAGCGCCGCCCAGATCGTCGGCGCGTGGCTGGCGGACAAACCGCGCGGACTGCTCGACCGGCTGGCGCGCTCGAAGCACCTGTGGTCCCGCCGCGTGGCGATGATCGCGACGTTGCACTACATCCAGCGCGGCGAGCACCGCGATGCCGTAAGAATCGCGACGATCCTCGTGCACGACCCGCACGACCTCATCCACAAGGCGGCCGGCTGGATGCTCCGCGAGGTCGGCAAGAGGGCGAGCGAAGCTGCGCTGACCACATTTCTGGAACGGCACGCCGCGACGATGCCACGCACAATGCTCCGCTACGCGATCGAGCGGAGACCGGCGATCGAGCGTGCTCGCTGGATGAGCCTGGGCATTAGGGCCACAACGAAAAAATCGTTGTGATCTTTGTGTCCTTCGTAGCCACCTTCGTGTCCTTCGTGGCTACGCTCGACGCTCGTAATAAGATGCTTTTCACGTGATCTCGGTTTCCCATCTCACCAAGCGCTACGGCCAGCTCACTGCCGTCGACGATTTCTCCTTCGACGTCCAGCCCGGAGAGATCGTCGGTCTCATCGGACCAAACGGGGCGGGCAAAACCTCCACCCTGCGCTGCATCGTCGGCATCCAGCGTCCGACCAGCGGCACGGTGACGATCGGCGGCCACGACATCGTGGACGACGCGGTGGAGGCGAAACGCCGGCTGGCATTCATGGCCGACGAGCCGCATCTGTTCGAGTACCTGACGGTGGCCGAGCATCTGCAGCTGACGGCACGTCTCTACGGCGTCGGCGACGTCGACGCACGCGCCGCACTGCTGCTCGACGAGCTCGAGCTGTCCGACAAGAAGAACGCGCTGCCGAACGAGCTGTCACGCGGGATGAAGCAGAAGGTCGCCATTGCCTGCGGCCTGCTGCACGAGCCGCCGGCGCTGCTGTTCGACGAGCCGCTGACCGGCCTGGATCCTCGTGGCATCCGGCGGATGCGCGACACGATCGTCGCGCGCGGCGCGAGCGGCGGCGCGGTCATCGTGTCGTCGCACATGCTGCACCTGGTGCAGGAAATCTGCACGCGGGTCGTGATCATCGATCGCGGGACGAAAGTTGCGGACGGGACAATCGCCGAGCTGGCCTCGCAGGCGCGCATGGCCGGAGCCGGGTCGAACCTGGAGCAGATCTTTCTGCAGGTCACCGCGCGGGGCGACGTCGCCGTCCCGTCAGGTTCGGGCGAGGCGTGACCGGCCATCCGCTCATCTACCTGACCTGGCGTTCGACGCTGAACCGCACCCGCCTGCGTCTGCGGCGGCTGCGCGAGCCCCGCTATCTCATCGCGTTCCTGCTCGGCGCGTCGTACTTCTCCGTGGTCTTCCTCAGCGGCTGGCGCTCGGGCGATTCGCCGAGCATGGTCCAGACGATCGCCCGAGGTAGGGGCGGCGTCGACTTCGGGTTCGCTCTGCTGATGTTCGGCGCTGCGGCGCTTGCCTGGATCTGGCCGCGGGCCGGCCGCCCGGCGCTCCCGTTCTCGCGCGCAGACGTCCACCATCTGTTCACGGCGCCCCTCTCGCGGCAGGAACTCGTCCGCTACCGCGTGCTCCGCTCGCAGCTTGGCGCGCTGTTTGGCAGCGCAGTCATCACGCTGGTCTTCCGTCCGGGCAGCGCCGGCGAAGGCGGTGTCGCGTTCCTCGGTCTGCTGTTGCTGATGGCCACGAGCAGCATGCATCTGACGGGCGTGACCCTCAGTCGGGCGAGCCGCGGCCTCCGCGCATGGCTCCCCCGCGCCGCCGCCGCGGGTGCTGTGATCCTGGTTCTGGCCACGATCGCGACTCACTGGGGGGAACTCACCGCGGCAATCGCCCGGGCAACGGATCGTTCACCCCTGGCGATCGCGATAATCGAACTCGATCGCCTCACGAGCGGCGGACCTGCCGGCTTCGTGCTGTGGCCGTTTCGTACGCTCGCACGTCTGCCGTTCGCATCGTCACAGCAGGAGTTCCTGGGCACCCTGCCGTGGGTCCTCCTCCTGTTGATGCTCAATTACATCTGGGTCGTCCGGACCGACGCGCCGTTCGAGGAAGGGTCCGCCGAGCTGTCTGAAAAGCTCGAGGAACTACGCCGAAGGGGGCCGAGGGCGCTGCGCCAGCCGCGAGCGGGCAAACGCACACCCTTCAAGCTGGCGCCACACGGACGTCCCGAAACGGCAATCGTCTGGAAGAACCTGATCAGCATGGGACGTGTGCTCTCGTGGACGGTGCTGGTCCGGGTGGCGCCGCTGATCGTTTTCATGGCCGTCATGATGTCGCAGGGCCGTTCCGGCGACTCAGGGTTCCTGGCATTCGTCTGCCTGTTCATCGCCTTCATGACGCTGGTCATCGGACCGCAATTGCTGCGCGGCGATCTGCGCCAGGACCTGACGGCGCTCGACGTGCTGAAGATGTGGCCGATCCGCGGCGCCGCGCTCGTTCGAGGTGAGATCCTCGCCCCCGCGCTCGTGTTGACCACCGTCATCTATCTCGCGCTGATGGCCGCGGCTCTCCTCGGGCCGCCCATGGACGGCGACGCGCCAAGCCGCTGGATGCTGCTGCTGGCGGCGCTGTCCGTCGCGCCAGGGCTCGTCCTGTCGCAGCTGCTCGTCCAGAACGGGATGGCGGTGGCCTTCCCCGCGTGGGTCCGTCTGGGCAACCGGCAAGGAGGCTTCGATGCAGTCGGACAGCAGATCCTGGTCATGATCGTTGTCGTGCTCGCGCTCGCCGCCGCCGTGGTACCCGCGGCCGCCGTCGCGGCGATCGGCGCCGGCCTCCTCTACCTCTTCACCGGGACGATCCCGGTGTTCGTGCCGGGAGTGCTCGCCGGCGGCACGCTGCTGGCGGAGGCATATGCCGCCAGCGAGGTGATTGGCGCGATGCTGGATCGCGCGGATCTTGCCGCCGTAGACCCATCCGAAACGGCATGACATGATTGGCAGGTCATGACTGCTGCACGCCTTATTGGATTCCTTTTTCTCGCCTCGACTGCCGTTCTCGCCGCGCAGGCGCCGCTCGGAAACGACGCCTGGCACAAGGTCGTCTTCGAAAACCCGCAGATGCGCGTGCTGAGCGTCGAGGTGCCGCCGGGCGCGACCACCGACGAGCACCGGCACGACTTCGACATCGTCACGGTGTCGATGAACGACGGAACCGAAACGCGGGTGCAGACCGGTCAGCAGGCGGCAACGTCGCGGCCGGCGAGGCCGCTCGGCAACACGTCCGCCACCGAATACACCGGCAAGCCGGGCAGCCACCGCGTCCAGAATGTCGGCAAGCGGCCGTATCAGCTCCTGGCGGTCGAGAACCGCAAGAAGAGCGGCTGGTCCTCCGCCGCCGCCACGCCCGGCATCGGCACGAAGATGGTTCAGGAGTCGCGGGCGTTCCGGATTTACGACGTGAACCTCGGGGTCAACAGCACGCAGGCCTCGCATACGCACACGGCACCGACGGTCGCGGTGCTGATCCGCGGCAAGGTGATGTCGGATGGTCCGGACGCGCAGGCGAAAGCGTGGGCGCCGGCTGCCGTTGGATTGCGGCAGCTCGATCAGCCGGGCCAGTGGATCGTGATTCCTGCCGGCGATCGGCATCACCTCGTCCGCCTCGGCACGACCGACGCGTACGTCGTGGAGATTGAAGTGCGCTGAGACGGAAGGCCCAAGGGCGAAGGCCCAAGGCCCAAGGGCTGGTCAAGGAATAAGGGCTCGTTCGCTGCTCGAGATCACCTTCACGAGCTCGCCGAGCACGTCACGGAAATCGGTGAATCGCGCTGCCCGAACAACTGTTCCGACTCGAGTCCAGGCCACCGGCATGGGCGAAACGTTGTCGGCACTTCGGTGCGCCGCGACTCCAGTCCTTGCATTTCTGCGAGAGCACTTCGCCAAAGCGGATCCTCAGTAGAAGGTCTCGACCGATGTACGCGCTTCGACCCGCGCCGCCAACGACTTCGAATTCGTGTTCAACGTAAATAAGGTGAACATGCGCCCAGGGCATCGATGCGGGCGTTCTGAGCGTTGTTGATCATAGCGGTCGTATTGAGATCCGTCACTTGGAACTCCTACCGAGTTTTCAACATCGGGGCATCGGCACATCGATCATTCACGACGTAATCGCGAGGGCCAGAGCTGCACACCTACCGGTCACGCTGACGGTGCTCAAGGAGAATCCTGCGAAGACCTTGTATGAGCGATTGGGGTTCTCAGTGCAGGAGGAAATCGACACGGGCCCTACCGGAATCAAGTACCGAATGTCCACATAGAGCGTAATGCGCCCCGCGCGTCCTTCCTCATTCCCTCTTGCCTCGACCAGCCCTTAGGCCTTCGGCCTTGGGCCTTCCGTCTTCTCAGCCCGTGGCGCGGACCTTGTTAGGTCCGCGTTGGCGCGCCTGACAAGGCGCGCCCCACGATCAAGCAGCGCGTTTTCTGTACTGCAGCACCGCGGAAGTCAGCACCACCGCAGCGAACACGGCCAGGAACGTCAACGGCCGTCCGATATCGGCCAGCCCCGCCCCCTTGATCAGAATCGCGCGCGAGATGGCGACGAAGTGGCGCACGGGGTTCAGCTCGGCGAATGTCTGCGCCCACGGTGCCATGCTGTCGATGGGGGTGAACAGTCCGCTCATCAGCATGTAGATGTTGATGATGAAGAAGGCGACGAACATCGCCTGCTGCTGCGTGTCGACGATCGTCGAGATCCACAGTCCAATCCCGAGCGCGACAAGTAGATAAAGCGCGGCCACGCCAAACAGCAGCGGCACGCTACCGCGCACCGGCACGTCGAACACGACGACCCCAAGCGTCAGGCCGAGCGCCAGCTCGATCAGCCCCACCAGCCAGAACGGCAGGAGCTTGCCGGCAATGAACTGCCCGCGCGTGATCGGCGTGACGTTGAGCTGCTCGAGCGTGCCCAGTTCCTTTTCGCGCGCGATGTTCTGCGCCGTCAGCAGCGTGCCGATCATCGTCACCAGCGCGACCAGAAGGCCGGGGACCATGTAGTGCTGGTAGTTGAGCGTCGGGTTGTAGCGGCTGCGATGTCGGATGTCGATGCGCGGAGCCGCGGCCGGGCCCGCCGCGCCGAAGTCCGAAGGACGAAGGCGGGCAAGTTCCGCTGAATACGCACCGAGGATCGTCGCGGCGTACGCCTGGACGAGGCCCGCGGCGGCTCCCTTCTCGGCGTTGACCACGAGCTCAACGTTCGCGTGGCGAGTGCGGACGACATCCGTCTCGAAGTCGCGGGGAATGACGAGCGCGAGCGTCGTCTCGCCGCGCAGGAGGGCGTCATTGGCGGCGTCGAGCGACGGTGTGGTTCCCGCAATGTCGAAGTGCCCGGAGGCCGCGAAGCGGTTGACGAGCCCGCGCGATATCACCGTTCGATCGAGATCGACGACCCACATCCGCGTGTCGCGGATCTCGAACGTCGCCGCGTTCGCGAGGATCAGGATCTGCACCATCGGGATGACAAATACCTGTGCCAACGTGGCCCGGTCGCGGACAACGTGCAGCAGCTCGGCCTGGGCGAGAAAGAAGACGCGGCGCATTGTCAGCCCAGGCGCGCCTTGAAGGCGCGGGTGCTGACGGCCAGGAGCAGTACGGCGATGCCGCCGAGAACGAGCGTCTCCTTCCAGAGGTACTCCAGGCCGACGCCCTTGAGCATGATCCCGCGCGCGATGGTGACAAACCACTGCCCCGGCACGACCTGCGAGATCACGCGCAGCAGCAGTGGCATGCTCTCGATCGGAAAGATGAAGCCGGACAGCAGGATGTTGGGCAGCATCGAGATCAGCATGGCGCCCATCGTGGCGACACGCTGTGAGTACGTCCGCGTGGACACCAGGATGCCGAGCGCGAGCGACGCCAGGATGAAAAGGACCGCCTCGAAGATGAGCAGCACGGCGCTGCCGCGCAGCGGGACGCCGAACACCAGCCGCGCCTCGACGATGATGGCGACCGCCGCCACGACGCCAATGGCGAGATACGGGAGTACCTTGCCGAGAATGATCGACCAGGGCCGCAGCGGCGACACCAGCAGCGCTTCGATCGTCCCCGTTTCCTTCTCGCGGGTCAGCGAAATGGCCGTCATCAGCGACGCCAGGATGGTGAGGACGAACGCCATCAGGCCGGGAACGAAGACGTTCGAGCTCTCACGCGTCGGGTTGAACCGCATGCGGCTGGTGGCGCCAATCTGGATCGTCGTAGTGTCCGCCTTCAGGCGGACCTGCTCCAGCTCGTACCCTCGTATGACCGCTTCGATGTAGGCCCGCAGCACGCTCCCGGTATTCGGATCCGTCGCGTCGACGATGATCTGCACCGGCGCCGGGGACCGTCCCGCCAGATCTTCAGCGAAGCCAACGGGCAGCACCACGCCCGCCTGCGCCTGGCTCGTCCGGAACAGCGGGTCCAGATCGGACGCGCGCGGAACGACGGCGACGAGGCGGAACGTGTCGGTGGCGGTGAAGCGATTGCGCAGCTCCAGCGTGGCCTCGTCCGGCGCCGGGTCCACGATCGCCAGCCGGACACGGTCCACGTCGGTCCGAATCGCCGACCCGAAGAGCAGCACCTGGACCACCGGCAGCGCCAGGACGACGACGAGCGTCCGGCGATCGCGGCGGATGTGATACGTCTCCTTGCGCAAGAGTGCGACGAGGGGGCTCATGCAGGCCCCTTCGACTCGCCCTTGTCCTGGGCGGGCGGAGCGAGTCGAATGGGCTGCTCGCTCACGGCAGGTCTCGCCAGGCGCACGAAGAGGTCGTCGATCGAGCTGGTTCCGTGCTGCTGCTTCAGCTCCGCCGGCGCACCGAGGGCGGCGATGCGGCCGGCGACCATGATCGAAAGACGATCGCAGTACTCGGCTTCGTCCATGTAGTGGGTCGTCACCAGCACCGACGTTCCACGGGCAGCGGCCTCGTAAATCAGCTCCCAGAACTGCCGGCGCGTCACCGGATCGACGCCGCTCGTCGGCTCGTCGAGGAACACGATCGACGGCCGGTGCAGGAGCGCAACGGAGAAGGCCAGCTTCTGCCGCCACCCGACTGGGAGCTCGCGTACCGGCCTCGAGCCGACGGATTCGAGACCGAGCCGGGAGAGCATGGCCGCCGTGCGTTCGCGGATCTCCGGCGCGGTCAGGTCGTAGATGCCGCCGTAGAGGCGGATGTTCTCCCGCGGCGAGAGGTCCTCGTACAAAGAGAACCGCTGGCTCATGTAGCCGATGCTGCGCTTGATCTTTTCGCCTTCGGTGTAGACGTCGTGGCCCGCCACGCGCGCCGACCCGCCGCTCGGCGTCAGCAACCCGGTCAGCATCCGGATCGCGGTTGTCTTCCCTGCGCCATTCGCGCCGAGAAAGCCGAACACCTCGCCCTGCCGGACGTCGAACGAGATGCGGTCCACGGCCGTGAACGCGCCGAACCTGCGCGTCAGTTCGTTCGCCTCGATCGCCCTATTCATAGGGCGATCCCATTCGCTCGATGAACACGTCCTCCACGGTCGGCGCCGTTGGTGCGACTTCCGCGTCGGCGAACCCGGCGTCGGCGAGATAGCGGCGAAGTTCGCCGGCGATGACGTCCACAGGGACATCCCGGCGCACGTCCGTCACGTGATGCACGTCGCCGAAGGGCAGCACGCTGTGGACGTGCGGAAATGAACGCAGCGCGTTGAGCGCGGCATGGCGAGCGCTGGCGCGGACGGCAAACAGCGGGTGACCGAGCGATGCCGCGACCGCGGCAGGAGTATCGAGGGCAATCACGCGGCCGCTCTGAATCAGCGCCACGCGATCGCAGCGGTTGGCCTCGTCCATGTACGGCGTGGAGACCACGACGGTCATCCCCTGCTCGCGCAGACGGCCGAGCAGATCCCACAGCTCGCGGCGCGAGACGGCGTCGATGCCGGTGGTGGGCTCGTCGAGAAACAGGATCTCCGGCCGGTGCACCAGCGCACAGCAGAGCGCCAGCTTCTGCTTCATCCCGCCGGAGAGCGCGGCAGCGCGGCGTTCCCGGAACGGCGCAATCTGGTCGTAAATGGGCGCGATGTGCTCGTGCTCACGTTCGGGCGTGGTGCCGAAGACCGAGGCAAAGAACCGCAGGTTCTCGTCCACGCTCAGGTCCGGGTAGAGCGAGAAGCGGCCGGGCATGTAGCCGACGCGGCGGCGCAGCGCCCAGAGGTCGCGCACCACGTCGAGCCCGAGCACGTGCGCCTGCCCGGAATCGGGCGTCATCAGCGTGACGAGAATGCGGAAGAGCGTGGTCTTGCCGCCACCGTCGGGGCCGATGAAGCCGAACAGCTCACCGGCCTCGACGTCGAACGACACGTCGTCGAGCGCGCGGGTCTCGCCGAACTGCTTGCGCAGGCTACGGGCGCTGACCGAACTGGACATCGACGGGCATCCCGAGCTTGAGCAGCCCCTTGCTGTTGTCCACGCGAATCTTGACGGCGTAGACGAGATCCGCACGCTCGTCGCGCGTCTGCACCGGCGTGGGCGTGAACTGCGCCTCGCTGGCGATCCACGTGACCGTGCCCGGCAGCGACTGCCTCATATCTTTGCCAACATCCACTGTCACCATCGTCTGCTGGCCCACCTGTACGGACGCCAGCTGCGTTTCGGTAATGTAGGCGCGGACGTCCACGACCCCGAGGTTGGCGATGGCGTACAGCGGCTGCCCGGGCTGAACGAACTCGCCTGCCTCCGCATAGGTCGTGAGCACGGTGCCGGCGATGGGGTTGGTGATTGTGGTCTTGCGCAGACGGTCGGCGACCAGTTCCACCTGCGCCGCGGCGGAGCTCGCCTGGCGCGTTGCCGTGCGCCGCTGCGCGCCGATCGCCGCAAGCTGACCGGCGTGCACGGCCACCTGCCGTTCGTTCGCTTCGATCTGCGCTTTCTGGGCGCGCTGCTGCTCTTCGAGCACGCGCACGTCGCGCTCGGCCTGATCGAGCTGCTGTGTCGTCGCCGCGGACTGATCGATCAGGCGTTTCGTGCGGTCAAGTGCCCGCTGGGCGATCACGAGCTGTGAGGTGATGGCGGCAAGCTGCGCGCGGGCCGCCTCCACCTGCGCCGCTGCCGCGGAGCGCTGCGCCTCGACGATCGGCTGCTGCCGGGCTGTCTCGTCGATCCGCGATTCCGATGCCTCGCGCTGCGCCTCCGCCTGTTCCCGCTGAAGCTCCAGCTCCGAGGGATTGATCCTGCCCACCTCCGCGGATGCGGTCAGCACTTGACCCTCGCGGACCTCGAAGGCAACGAGCCGCCCCGCCGTTTCCGCCGACACGGTCACCTGCGTCGTCTCGACGTTGCCGTAGGCGTCGGGTTCCGCGCCGCGCGAACATGAGAAGACAAGAAACGCTGTCGTGATGACGACCCACCGAGACACTGAGGCCACCGAGAACCCCTTTTCCGGCTCTCCATGCCTCGGTGCCTCAGTGTGCCGCGATGGCCGACCGGACCAACATCGCGTCATGGGACCTCCACGCCGAGCGTCACCAGCAGCCGCGCGCGCGCCTGTGCCAGCTCCACGTCGTGCGAGGCGCGGGCATACCGCGACTGCACCAGCTCGGACTGTCGCGTGACGTAGTCGGCCGCGGTCAGCACGCCCTCCCCCAGCCGGGCCCGTGCCGCGCGCTCGACCTCCTCGCGGAGGGCGATGATCTGGGCATCACTCGCGACGGCCCGTTCGAGGCGCTCGATCGTCGCCACGTCCGTGCTCGTCAACTGATCGAGCGTGCGCGCGAAGGCTTCCTCCTCGGCCGTCACGATGTCCGCCTGCAGGCGCGCGATCTCGGACTCGCGCGTGGGCGTGCCCCACGACCATGCGTTCCACTGCAATCG
>JAICQE010000093.1 GCA_025938035.1 Vicinamibacteria bacterium | reverse complement strand
GGAAGCGTTAAGTGGATTCGATGCGCTCAGGTCTGCAATCTCAGGTGCCTCCCGATTTCTCCGTAGGGTATGGCACTGAGATCGAAGAAGACGTCTTCGACCTCAACGGCCTTCTGGCGCTGATGCTGGCTGTCGTTGCGTTGATGATGGCCTACGTGGTCCGTCTTCTTAGAACGATTCCGAGCTAACGATAGCGTGGTTATGTGGTTCGAACTCTACGCTACTGACCTCATCGGGTTCGGCTCGTTCGCCGTCGCCTGCGCTGCGTTTGCGTATCTGGCGCTGAGGAAAAGACCGTAAAACCCTGATGAATCGACTGACAAGAATTGCACCGCTGCGATCCCGCTATGGCGTGGCCAGAGGCGAAGGAGCGCTAGTTCGTCGGCTTGCTGAGTGCTCGGAAAGCCACATAGCCCAGCGCACCGAAGACGACGATGATCAGGATTTCGGGGAAGTCCGACAGGGAAGCTGTTCATCTTGCGGATTGAGACGATGCGGCGAGCCTAGGCGTTCCAGACGCACGCGGATAGCGATTAACCGCGCTCAACGGCTAACGCCACTCCATTGCCACCGCCGAGGCAAAGACTCGCGATTCCGCGCTTCAACCCTCGCTGCTCGAGCGCGTACAGCAGCGTTGTCAGGATACGCGCCCCGCTGGCGCCGATCGGATGGCCAAGTGCCACCGCCCCTCCGTTGACGTTCACCTTGTTCGGATCGATTCCCAGCTGCCCGAGGACCGCCAGCAGCTGCACCGAAAACGCCTCGTTGATCTCGAACAGGTCAACATCCTCCAGCGTCCAGCCAACCTTCTGCGACAGCTTCCGAATGGCCTCGACGGGGGTCATCAGCAGATACTTCGGCGCCAATCCGCTTGTCGCCTGACCGACGATGCGCGCCATTGGTTTCAGACCGAGCTGCGCCGCCCGCGCGGACGACATCACGACGAGCGCCGCGGCGCCATCGTTGACCGGCGGCGCGTTGCCCGCCGTAACGGTCCCATCCTTCCTGAACGCTGGCTTCAACGCCCCGAGCGCCGAGACCGATGTGTCCGCGCGCACGGACTCGTCGCGTGTGACAACGATCGAATCGCCCTTCTTTTGCGGAATGGTGACCGGCAGGATCTCGCCCTTGAAGCGTCCCTCCGCTTCTGCGGCGGCCGCCTTACGATGGCTGTTGAAGGCGAAGTCGTCCTGCGCGGTCCGGCCGATGTTGTATTCAGAGGCGATCAGCTCGCCGGCGTTTCCCATGTGGCACTGCTCGAACGAGCACCACAGGCCATCGTGCACCATCGAGTCGACGAGCTGCGCGTTGCCCATTCGCAACCCGTCGCGCGCGCCTGGCAGCAGGTACGGGGCATTGCTCATCGACTCCATGCCGCCAGCCACGGCGATCTCGATATCGCCTGTGGCGATCGCCTGCTGCGCGAGCATCACCGCCTTGAGTCCGGAGCCGCAGACCTTGTTGATCGTCAGGGCCGCCACGTGATCGGCGAGGCCTCCCCGCAGCGCCGCCTGACGCGCAGGCGCCTGGCCGACCCCTGCGGAAACCACATTGCCCATGATGCATTCCTCGACGCTGGCGGGGTCGATTCCGGCCCGGCGGACGGCCTCGCGCACGACCAGCGCTCCAAGATCCGGCGCTTTCAGATCCTTGAGTGACCCGAGGAACCTGCCAGTCGGCGTGCGAACGGCTGAAGCAATGACGGCGTCCTGCATGAAGTCATCGTAACTCCGCCTGTTAACCGTCCGCGTTCGGTCCGCGTTGTTATGGCTAGGAGCGGACGATGAGCAAGCTGCTAGTCATTACGGCAATGGCCGTAGCCGTGAGCGCCGCCAGGGCGCAGGAGACGGTCCCATCCTTCGAGGTCGTGTCTGTCAGGATCAACCGCTCGAACGCGGAAGGGCAGAGCATGCGCCTGCAGCCAGGGGGCCGGGCGGTGGTGACGAACACGCCGCTCCGGCCGCTCATTCTGACCGCTTATGAACTGCTTCCTCAGCAGCTTGCGGGCGGACCGGCGTGGATCGATTCAGAGCGCTTCGACATCGTGGCACAGGCGAACCAGAACCTGTTGCCGTCGCTTCCGGGTGGCCCTCCCGGTTCGGCGCAACTGGCGCTGCAGCGGCTGCTGGCCGACCGCTTCGGCCTGAAGGTTCATACCGAGAAACGTGAGTTCGACATCTACGCGCTGGTGATCGCCCGAGACGACCGCCGCCTCGGGCCGCGGATGACGCCGGCGAAGGTCGATTGCGCGGCACTGATGGCCGCCTACGGTCGGGGCGAGGGTTCCCTTCCGGCCCGTTCCGAGTGTGGCTTTTCGGGGGGCCCGGGACGTGTGTCGGCGCGCGGTGCCAGTCTGCAGATGTTTGCGCGCACGATGCTGGCCAATGCGGCCGGCCAGATCGTTGAAGATCGCACCGGTCTGACCGACTGGTTCGATTTCGATCTCGAGTACGCCGTTGAACCCGGCGCCGCCGCGGAAACCCGGGGGCGGGAGGGAGCGTCGCTCTTTACCGCGCTCGAAGAGCAGCTCGGGTTGAAGCTGCAACCTGTACGTGGACCGGTCGACGTGCTTGTGATCGACAGCGCGCAGATGCCGACGGGTAACTGATATGAATCAGCCGTTTCCGATGGAGTTCCTCCTTATCCCCCTGGTTTTCACCTTCGTGATGCTGCTCATCGTCCTGGCGGCCATCGACCGGTGGCGACGCGAGAAGCACCGGCTCGAGCTGCAGAAGACCATCCTGGAACGGGTCAGCTCGGTGAAGGACCTCGGCGAGTTCCTGACCACCGAGCAGGGCGAACGATTCCTGGGCACCCTGGCGGCCCCGCAGTTTCGTCCGCAGCTGCGCACGCTCTCGGCCGTCAGTGCCGGCATCGTGTTTCTGGTCGTCGGCCTCTTTCTGATGTTTGCGCTTCACCTCAGGTTTTTTGGCGTTCCGTTGAGGACGCAGCCGCCCGCGGCGCTTGTGGGCGTCCTGCTTCTGATTGCGATCGGCATTGGGATGCTGGTGTCTGCGGCCGTGTCGTTTGTCATCGCGCGCCGACTTGGCCTCGACGGCGGCCGACGCAACGGGTCCCGGAAGGACAACACGGTATAGACGGTGCTCACGGAACACGCCTTTGGCGAGTTCTATCAGCGGCATGCGCGCTCCCTCTGGACGTATGTGTATCGGGTCACAACCGATGGTGCCGACGCCGACGATATCGTGCAGGAAGCCTTCCTGCGCCTGTTCCAGACCGACGTTCCCGCCGACGATGAAACGCTGCGTCGTTACGTGTTTCGCATCGCCGGCAATCTCATCGCGGACAGATGGCGCCGGAAAGCGCGCGACGAGCGGCATGCACAGGAAGCGACGGCGGACGGCAGCCAGCCACAGGCGCCTGACATCGACGTCGCGAGGATCTTCTCGGAGTTGAAGCCGCGCGAGCGCGCGCTGCTGTGGCTGGCCTACGTCGAAGGCGGCACGCACGCCGACATCGCCGAGTCGCTGCGCCTCGCGCGAGGCAGCGTCAAAGTCCTGTTGTCGCGAGCGCGCGCGCGGCTGCGCGATCTGCTGATGACGCGCGGTATCGAAAGGCTGAAGAATGGCGGATAGTCGAACGGACCTGACTGGTGTCGAAGAGCGCGTCGTGGCCGCCTTCATGGATCGGCTGCGCACCGCGCCGCTTTCCGTCTCGCCGCATATACCCAGTGCGGACGTCCTCTGGCTGAAGTCCAGGCTCATCAGGCAGTGGGAGGCGCAGCGCCAGGTGCGCAGGCCGCTCGACCTCATGGAGCCGCTCGAACTGGCCGCCGGGGTCATGGCCGCCGGATTACTCCTCGCCTGGTCCGTTCCCTCGGCATTCGCCTGGATTCCGCGGCTGATCTTCTAGCCGGGGCATGAGCCTTGCGTCGGTCATCCTCGGTCGGGTCCGCCTGCCGCCTTCGCGTAGCGGCTCCGGCGGCCAGGGAAGGCGGACACTACGCCAGACAGGAGCGCAGGGTATGAGTCGAATACTGCTGAGCGTGCTCGCCGGAGCCGTTCTGGCGGCGCCGGTTGCCGCGCACCACGAGACGGCGGGGAAGTCTCATGCGATCGCCACGGTGACACTTACCGAACCCGTCAAGGCCGATGGCAAGGCGCTCGCGCCGGGCACGTATGAGGTCTGGCTGCTCGACGAGCGCCCGAACCTCACAGGCGCGCCCTCGAACGCGCAGCGCGTCGTCGAGCTGCATCAGAACGGGAAGATGATGGCGAGGGAAGTTGCCGAAGTGTTCGGGGTCGGTGAACGTCCGGTCGGCACATCGGGAACAACAGGCCGGATGGGTAAGGCGACCGTTCAGAAGCTGCGCGGTGGCGAGTTCCTGCGCATCTCGATCACCGACGCCGGCGCGCGTTATCTGATCCACCTGCCGACGGCGGCTTTTTCGGAGCCGGCCCCGCAGCCGCAGGCCCCGTCGCGCGTCGAGGTGCCGCCGCCGGCGGCCGCGGTTCCGCAGCCGCCGCAACAGTGACGTCGAGGTAACGCACCACACCTGGCCCGAGGAGGTCCTCGAGCCGGGTTCGAATGGTGGCCGCGGAGCGTTCGATCTCGCGCTGCCACGCGCGATCGCGTGCGTGGACGCGGAGCGTCGTCCCGTCGAGCAGCACGTCGGTGGCGCCAGCGACAGCGGCGCCCACCGCTGTGCGCCAGGCGAAGCCCACCTTGTCGTTCGTCAGCGGTGCCTTGCGGACAATCGCCGCGAGGGCGGCGGGAACGATCGTCTGAACCGGGATCACGCCTGCGATCCTACAATCATCGCGATGACCTCGCGTCCACTCGATCGAATCATTCTGGCGTCGGCGTCGCCCCGGCGCGCCGAATTGCTCCGCGCCGCAGGAATCGACTTCGACGTGCGGCCGGCGGATATCGACGAAGCCATACGTCCCGGTGAAGCGCCGGGAGACTACGTGTCGCGCCTCGCAGAAGCAAAAGCGCGCGCCGTTCACGAACGCGACGGCAACCAGACGGTGCTCGCGGCCGACACGGCGGTTGTCGTCGACGGACAGATCCTCGCAAAACCGATGGACGAGGCCGACGCGAAGCGGATGCTTCGGATGATTGGCGGCCGCACTCACGAGGTGCTGACCGCGGTTTCCATCTTCCATCCGGGCGAGATCGTCGATACGCGAATGGACACCACCACGGTCGAGTTTGCGGAGCTCTCCGACGCGGACATCGAATGGTATGTGTCGAGCGGCGAGCCGATGGACAAGGCCGGCGCCTACGCGGTGCAGGGACTGGCGTCCCGGTTCGTGACGCGAGTCGAAGGGTCATACTCGAACGTGGTCGGGCTGCCGATCGCTCTCGTCTATCAGATGCTCACCACCAAACTATTGACGTTCTAAGGTCCGGCTAAAGCCCGGACACTACGCACCACGCTCCGGCTGAAGCCGGCCATCACGACCGCCCAGTATGCCGTTTGCATCCGTTCAGCTCAGTCACCCGAGCGGAGGGTGAACGGAGGCTTCATGGAAAGCAGAGCAAAACTCTTCGGTCACCCCATACACCAGATGCTGATCGTCTTCCCACTGGGGCTGCTGGCGACAGCCCTGCTCTTCGACGTCGTCCAGCTCGCCACGGGAAACGGATTCTGGTCTGAGCTGTCCTACTGGATGATTGCGGCAGGCGTCATCTCCGGACTCGTCGCTGCGCCGTTCGGGCTGGTCGACTGGCTGGCCATTCCCTGGCGCACCCGGGCGAAGCGGATCGGCGCGGTCCATGGCGGCGGTAATGTCCTCGTCCTCGCGTTGTACGGAATCAGCTGGCTGATGCGCACAGCCAATCCTGCGGCACCGGAGACGCCAGCGCTCGTGATGGCATTTCTCGGCGGGGGGCTGGCGATGGTCACCGGCTGGCTTGGCGGCGAGCTCGTGGATCGGCTGGCGGTCGGCGTTGACGAGGGCGCCCATCTCAATGCGCCAAGTTCGCTGACCACGCGCCACGTGCGCGGCTGAAGGGCTGACACATGTCCGTCGCGCTCGTTCGCGCGGACACGCTTTGCGCGTGGAAGGGGTCGTCCCTCCTCATTACCACGCTGCACGGCGCATGCGGCGCCACCGAGCCGCTCTCCGGCTTCTACTGCCGGGAAGCGCGTGTCCTGTCCACGTTCCGCATCGAGATCAACGGCGCGCGCCCGTGGGTGTCGGAGGCTGCCGCAACCGCGCCCGAGCGGCTGGACTTCAACTACGTCTATCCGGAGATTACCCAGCCGGGCGGCGGCGGGACCGGTCAGGCAGGCGACGAGGAGGGCATCGATGCCAACGGCCTTCCGGAGCGCTCGCTCGACCTCCGCATGTCGTTCATCGCCGCGCTCGACGGCTTCGACGTCGCGCTGGCGATCACCAACCGCGCACGGACGCGACTGACGTTCGACGTCCGATGCGTGGTTGACGCCGATTTCGCCGACATCCAGGAAGCCATCGCGCGACGGCGCGAGCAGACGGCAGGCGTGACGGCGTCAGCCAGCAGCCGGACAATCGTTCTGGCATACGAGCATCCGCAGCTCCCATACAGAACCGAGGTACGCGGCGACGGCTGGGAGCGGGCGGAGGTGGACGACAGCGGAAACCGGCTCGCCAGCCCGGTTGCGCTCGATCCGCAGGAGACGAAGACGTTCACCGTCTGCGTCACCGCGTCGCTAAGGGGCGCCGCGCTGGTAGGCGGTCTCATTGACGAGCGCGAACACCGTCTTCGCCAATGGCGGTCCGGCTTCACGAAGATCGATGTGCCGGGGAACCGGGAGTTCGGCCGCGTGCTGGAGCGAAACATCCGTGACTTCGGATCGTTTCCGCTGCTCGACGGCGCACCGGACGAATGGCTGGTCCTTCAAGCGGGCATGCCGGCGTATCCCGCGTTCTTCGGCCGTGATGCAGTCACGGCCGGATGGCAGGCTGCCTCGATTGATCGCGGAGACGCGCTCGACGCGGCGCTCACGCGTCTCGGGCGCATGCAGAGCAATCGCTTCGATGACTGGCGCGACGAGCAGCCGGGACGGATTCCGTATCAGGTCCGCACCGGTCCGTTGGCGCTGCTGAACCTGAACCCCAACGCCGCGTACTACGCCGATTTCGCCAGCCCGCTGATGTACGTGATCGCGCTGGCCAATCTGTACGCCTGGACCGGCGATCGAACGTGCGTCGAACGGCACTGGGATACCGCGCGGCGAATTCTCGACTGGGCGCGAGAACTCGGCGATGCCGATGGCGACGGATACCTGGAGTACCTCACCCGATCGTCGAAAGGCACGAAGAACCAGGGATGGAAAGACAGTGGCGACGCGATCGTTTATGACGACGGGTCGCCGGTACCGGCGCCGATTGCGACGTGTGAGATCCAAGGATACTGGTTTGTGGCGCAGGAGCTCATGGGGGTGATGTCGGCGCTGATGCACGCGGACGGAGACGCCGCGGCATGGTTGAGCTCGGCCTCGGCGCTGAAAGAACGCTTCAACCGCGACTGGTGGATGCCCGACGAACAGTTCTTCGCCGTCGCCCTCGATCCGGACAAGCGGCAGGTCCGGGCTGTGACCTCGAATGTCGGCCACTGTCTCGCGACCGGAATCATCGACGGCGAGCGCCGCGCCGCGGTCGTCGGCCGCATGTTCGCGCCGGATATGTTCAGTGGGTGGGGGATTCGAACGTTGTCGGCGGCTCATGCGTTTTACAACCCGCTGAGCTACCACCGCGGCACTGTCTGGGCCGTCGAGCAAGGCACTATCATCTGTGGGCTGCGACGGTTCGGCTTCAACGCGCGCGCCCTGGATCTCACGCGCGCACTTTTCGAGCTGGCGCTGCTCTATCCGGAAGATCGAATCCCGGAGTGTGTGGGGGGATACGCACGAGGCGACCGCGTGACGCCTGGCGCGTATCCGCGCGCGAACCCGACACAGTTGTGGAACGCCACGGCGTTTCCGCTTGCTGTGCAGTCGATGCTCGGGCTGGTGCCGCTGGCGCCGGCGGGAACGTTGATCGTCGATCCGATCCTGCCGACGTGGATGCCCGAGATCGTCGTGCGTGATCTGCGTGTCGGCCGCGCCAGGGTGAGCCTGCGATTCTGGCGCGACGCCCACGGAGCATCGAAGTGGGATGTGCTCCACACGCAGGGAACGATACGTGTCGTGCGGCAGCCGCCGCCGGAGTCGCGGGCGGTTGACGTGTTCGATCGAGCGAAAGGGTTGCTGGAGTCAATCGCATGAGAATCGAGCTGCTGCCGATTAACGAGCAAGTCATGGTGATCACCGGTGCGTCGAGCGGTATCGGGCTGGTCACGGCGAAGCAGGCGGCGCAACGCGGGGCCTCGGTCGTGCTCGCCGCGCGGAACGGCGACGAATTGACGCGCGCCGTGGAGGAGATCCGCCACGAAGGCGGGCGCGCCATTCACATGACCGCCGATGTCGCCGACCCGCACCAGGTCGACACCATTGCCGAAGCCGCGCTGCGCGCGTTCGGCCGCATCGACACCTGGGTCAACAACGCCGCCGTATCGATGTACGGCCGCGTCACCGAGTTGCCCATCGAAGACATGCGCCGGCAAATGGATGTGAACTTCTGGGGCCAGGTGTACGGATCGCGAACCGCCGTCAGGCATCTGCGCCACCGGGGGGGAGCGGTCATCAACGTCGGCAGCGCGCTGTCGGACCGCGCGATTCCGCTGCAGGGGATTTACTGCGGCGCCAAGCACGCATTGAAGGCGTTTACGGACACGCTGCGCATGGAGCTCGAGGACGAGGGCGCGCCGATCTCGGTCACCCTCGTCAAGCCCGCCAGCATCGACACCCCGTTCTTCGAAAAGGCACGGACGTACCTTGGCGTGGAGCCGCAGCCGGTACCGCCGGTGTATGCGCCCGAAGTCGTTGCCGGCGTCATCCTTCACGCGGCACAGCACCCGCTGCGCGAACTGATTGCCGGCGGATCCGGCGCCAAGCTCAGCGCCGCACGCTTTGCGCCACGGCTCGCAGACAAATACATGGAGCGGTGGACGTTCGAGGCGCAGAAGACCGACACTCCCGCGGCGCCGGGACGCCGCGACAACCTCTACACCCCCGTCGCTGCGGATGGGGGAGAACGCGGCCGCAACTGGATGGGCCATACGCGTGGTTCGAGCGTCTATACGAAAGCGATGCTGCGACCGGCGGCTGCCGCGGGTATCGCAGCGGCAACCGTTGCGCTGGCCGGAACAGCATGGCGTTTTTACCGGGGGCGGAGGCGTCCGGCGGCCAACCCCAGCGAGATCGGATTTGGGTTATCCTGAACCAGTACGTTTTCCGCGAAGTCCTTACCTATGAGTCACAAAGCCATCAAGATCGGTCTGACCGCGGCCGTTCTCATTGCCGCCTTCAGTGCGCTGCTGTTCACTACGCTTCAGGACAATCTCCAGTACTACAAGTACGTGGATGAGGTCGCTGCCGCGCCGCAGGAATGGCACGGGAAGACGCTGCAGGTTCATGGCTATGTCGTGCCGGGTTCGGTTCGCGGCACGGCCGACCGGCTGAACTGGAAGTTCGATCTGCAGCGCAACGGCAAGGTCATCAGCGCCACATACCGGGGCGTAGCACCCGACACGTTCAAGGACGACGCGGAGGTCGTGCTGACCGGCCAGTTCCACGAGAACGGCGACGGCTTCACGGCCACCGACATGACCGCGAAGTGTCCGTCGAAGTACGAGGAGGCGCCGCCTGCCGGGCCCGCTGCGCCGACCAGCTAGATGGCATCCCTCGGGTTCTACCTCCTGCTGGCCGCGTTCCTCTCGGCCGCGTACGCGGCCGCGATCTCGGTAGCTGGCGCACGCCGGCGCTCGCAGCGCCTGATCGAAAGCGGCACCGGCGCCTTCTACCTGACGATGGCCATCATGCTCGCGGCCTCGTCGGTCATCGTTCACGCCTTCGTCACCGGCAACTACGCGATCAAATACGTTGACCGGTACTCGAACACCGCGCAGTCGCTCGCCTACAAGCTGACGTCCTACTGGGGCGGCCTGGACGGCTCGATCATGTTCTGGGTGACGCTGCTGTCGATCTTCGGCTGCGTCGCCGTCTACGTGAACCGGGAGCGGCATCGGGAACTGATTCCGTACGTCGTGGCGGTCATCTCCGTCGTGGAGGTGTTCTTCCTGTTCCTGATGATCGTCCACAACAACCCGTTCGAGACCTACATCACCGAGACGAAGACCGACGGCAGGGGGCTCAGCCCGCTGCTGCAGAACTTCTACATGGTCATTCACCCGCCGACCATGTACCTCGGATTCGTGGGCTGCACGATTCCATTCGCCTTCGGCATGGCTGCGCTGTTCAGTGGGCATCTGGACGACTCGTGGCTGCGCGCGGTTCGCCGCTGGACGATGATCGCGTGGCTGTTCCTCACGCTCGGACTGTGCCTCGGCATGCTCTGGGCCTACGAGGAGCTTGGATGGGGCGGGTTCTGGGCGTGGGATCCGGTCGAGAACGCGGGACTGCTGCCGTGGTTCACGGCGACGGCGTTCCTGCACTCCGTGATGGTCCAGGAGCGGCGCGGCATGCTCCGCGTGTGGAACGTGTCGCTGGTGATCCTCACGTTCTTCCTGACCATCTTCGGCACGTTCATGACGCGGTCCGGCGTGGTGCAGTCGGTTCACGCCTTCGGCGAAGATCCGGAGTTGGCGAAGCTCTTCACCGGGTTCATGGTGCTGACGCTGGTCGTGAGTTTCGGCGCGGTCATTTACCGTCTGCCGCTGCTGCGGGCGCGCAACGAGCTCGACTCCTGGGCATCGCGTGAAGCCGCGTTCATGTTGAACAACTGGATCCTGTTGTTCTCGGCGTTCTTCGTGCTGTTTGCCACGATGTTCCCGACGCTGAGCGAGGCGATCTGGGGCGCCAAGGGGCGCATCACCGTCGGCGCGACGTTCTTCAACCAGTGGATGATCCCGATCGGGCTCACGATGCTGGTGCTGACCGGTATCGGGCCGCTGCTCGCCTGGCGCAAGTCCACGTTCGTCAACCTGAAGGATCAGTTCCTGTTCCCGGTGCTCGTCGGCCTCGCGGTCGGCGCGATTGTGTTTGCGTTTGGCGTTCGCATCTGGAGCGCCGGTCTCTGCTTCGCGTTTGGCGGCTTCTCGATGGGAACCATCATCCAGGAGTTCTGGCGCGGCGCTCGCGTGCGCCAGCAGACCAGCGGGACCGATCTCTTCACGGCGCTGATTGGACTCGTCGGCCGCAACAAGCGCCGCTACGGCGGCTATCTCGTGCACGTCGGCGTAGTGCTGATGTTCCTTGGTTTTGCGGGCGAGAGCTTCAAGCTGCAGGAAACGGCGCTGCTGAAGCCCGGCCAGGAGGTGAAGATCGGCGAATTCGTCGTGCGGCTCGACGCGCTGCGGGTTACCGATGACATCCGCAAGCAGGCGGTGACGGCACACATTACCGCAACTCGCGACGGCGCCGAGATCGCCAAGCTGTATCCGGCCAGGTGGTTCTTCCGCGGCCGTGAGGACGAACCGACGACCGAGGTTGCGATCCGCCGGTCGTTCGGCGGCGACCTGTATATCGTGATGCCGGCCTACGCGGTGGCCGAGCAGTCGGCGACGCTCGAGATCACGGTCACGCCGCTCGTCAACTGGTTGTGGCTTGGCTTCGGCGTGCTGGCCATCGGTACGCTGATCGCGCTCCTGCCCGAGACGGCGTTCGCATTCGCGGTCAGCCGCGTGCCGGCCAACGCCACGCGCGCAGCGGGAACGTGGCTGCTGCTCATCGGCCTGGTGCTGCCGGCTGCCATTCAGGCGCAGGACGGCCCGATCGCGCAGCCGAGCGGCGAGGGTGGCCTCGTCAGCAAGAGCGACCTGCAGCGCCGGCTCGAAGGCGAAATCATCTGCATGTGCGGGAATTCAGGCTGCGTGCGCTCCACGCTCGCCAACTGCCAGATGCGGCCAGCCTGCCACGGACACAGCGGGCAGACGGCGCTCATCAGGAAGCTCGTCGACGAAGGCAAGGACCACGACACGATTCTGGCAACGTTCGTCCGCGAGTACGGGCAGCACGTTCGAGACATCCCGGAGGACACCCCCTTCAATCGTCTGGCGTGGCTGTTCCCGTACCTCCTGGCCGGCGCCGGACTTGCCGTCATCATCATCAACGCCCGCCGCTGGTCGCGTCCAGGTCAGACCCCCGCCGCGGCCGCGGCCGGCCCAGCGCCGGACCCGGCACTGGACGCCCGCCTCGACGATGAGCTCCGAGACCTCGACTGAGCGACAGGAGTCGCTGCAGCCCTGGCAGTTGTTCACGCTGGCGGGGTTGATCGGCGCGACCGTCGTCGTCTTTCTCTCGCGCGGTCAGACGCCGGCCGCGATCATTCTTTTGAGCCTGGCCATCTTCGCTGCCGCGTACGTCGGCGTGACGGCCCTGCGTACGGTGCTTCCGCTGGCCGGAACCCTGCGGGATGATGGCGCGGAAGCGATCGGCGATCGCACCCGTGCCGCATTGGAGCGCGAGAAGACGCTCGTGCTGCGATCGATCAAGGAGCTCGAGTTCGACCGCGGCATGGGGAAGGTGTCGGAGAAGGACTTTGCCGAGATGTCGGCGCGGCTCCGGGCGCGGGCGGCGAGGCTGATGCGGCAGCTCGACGCCGGTTCGCTCTATCGCGAGCAGATCGAGAAGGAGATCGCGAAACGGCTCGAAAACACCGTTTCGAGCGACGTGGGGCGGACCCTGTCGGGTCCGCCAGGCGCGGCGCGCTCCACGACCGCCTGCGCTTCGTGTGCGGCGGTCAACGACCCCGACGCGAAGTTCTGCAAGAACTGCGGCGCACGACTCGAGGCCGCGTCATGAGCCGCCAGGGATTCGGGATTTGGGATTTGGGACTTGGGATTTGGGTTCTGGGGTTTGGGATTTTTCTCGCGCAGCCTGCCCCAGCCCAGGAGATGCCTGATCCATCCCTGATGCACGGACGCCCGCTTCCTGCGCCCGAACTGCGCGACGGCACCGTGACCGTTCGCGTCGTACGGGAAGCACTCGGCAACGATGCGCCGGGGCAGCAGGTCCGTGTCACCGTCGGTGGCACGACGAAGACGGCCACCACCGATCAGCAGGGGCGCGCCGAGTTCACCGGTCTGCCGGCGGGAGAGGCCCGCGCCGAAGCGACGGTTGACGGCGAAACGCTGCAGTCGCAGCCGTTCGCCGTTCCGACATCGGGCGGTGTGCGCGTCGCCCTCGTCGCCGGACTCGCTCGCGCCGCGGAGCGGAAGAAGCAGGAGGAAGCCGCCGCGCTCTCCGCTCCCGCGACCAAAGGTGTTGTCGTCCTGGGCGGCGACAGCCGCCTCGTCTTCGAATTCAACAACGATTCGCTGTTTGCGTTCTATCTGCTGGAGATCGTCAACACGGCGCGGACGCGTGTGGACATTGGAGGCCCGTTCGAACTTCAGCTGCCGCCTGAGGCTGTTGGCGCGCAGATCCGGGAAGGCTCTTCTCCGGCCGCGGAGGTCGATGGGACGCGCGTGAGGGTGAAGGGACCGTTCGCCCCCGGGACGACGTCCCTGCAGATCGAGTTCAGCGTTCGTTTTTCCAAAGCGACGCACACGATCACGCAGCCATTTCCGGTGCCGCTGCAGCGGGCCGTCGTCGGCGTCGAGAAGATCGGGAGCCTCGGGCTTGCATCTCCACAGTTCTCGTCGGTGGCGGAGCTTCCGACCGAAAACGGCGTTTACCTTCTCGGGCAGGGGGGCGCGCTCCAGCCCGGCACGCCGCTGACCTTCACCTTGTCGAACCTTCCGGTTCACAGCCGCACCAGCCTCTACGTGACTCTCGGTCTTGCCTTGCTGATCGCGGCAGTCGGCGGGTGGCTGTCGCTCGAGCCGCGCACGGCCGCGGCCGATCGGAAGGCGCTCGTCCAGCGGCGCGACACCTTGCTCGCGGAGCTGGCGCAGCTCGAGGCGAAGCGGCGGGCCGGAACGATTTCGGAGCGTGCCGAACGCCGCCGCCTGCGCATCCTGAACGATCTCGAGCGCATCTACGCGGAACTGGACGCCACCGCCGGGCCGCGGGGAGGAGGCGGCGAGGGCATCGCTGCGTGACTTCCGGCGACTTCGACCACGTCGCCGTTGACGACGTGTCACGCCATTTCGGACGCCGCCGCGCCGTCTCACGCGTCAGTTTCACCGCCCGCGCAGGTACGATCCTGGGTCTGCTCGGACCGAATGGCGCCGGCAAGTCGACGCTGTTGGCGATGCTGGCCACGCTGCTCAGGCCTACCTCTGGCATCATCCGCTTCGGGTCGCTCGATCCGCGCGCGGATGGCGCCGGGCTCCGCGGCCGCATCGGCATCCTGGGTCACGACCTGTTTCTCTATCCCGAATTGACCGCGTCGGAGAACCTCGCATTCTTTGCCGGTCTCTACAGGCGCGCGAATCCGTCCGTTGTGGCGCTGCGCGCGCTCGACCAGGCCGGACTTGCCGACCGAGCCGGCGATCAGGTGATCAGCTTTTCGCGCGGCATGCGCCAGCGCGTCGCGCTCGAGCGCGCGCTGATTCACGAGCCGCGGCTGGCACTGCTCGACGAGCCGTTCACCGGCCTCGATGATGCCTCGGCAGCCGCGCTGGTGCGACGGCTGGGAATGCTCAAGGCGAGCGGCACCATCGTGATCCTGGCCACGCACGACCTCGATCTCGCCGAGGGGCTGCTCGACGAAGCCGTCTTCCTCCGCGATGGGCGCGTGGCAGCAGCGGTCTCACGGCCGGAGCGCCTGCGCGCGACCTATCGCGACGTGATGGGAGGCTAGTGGCGTGTTCGGCCGGGCCGTGTGGCTGATTCTGCGCAAGGACCTGACGGTCGAGGTCCGCAGCGGCGAGATTGCGTATACGACGCTGTTCTTCGCGGTGTCGTGCATCCTGATATTCGCGTTCGCGCTCGTCCGCGACGGGCGCGCGCCCGAGGACGGCGCGGCTGGCCTGCTCTGGATCGCGATTGCGTTCGCGGGAACGCTGGCGCTGGGGCGGGCGTTCGAACGCGAGCGCCAGGCGGAAACGCTGCGCGCGCTGCTGATGGCCCCGGCCGCGCGCCCGGCGGTCTACGTCGGCAAGCTGCTTGGAATCGTCGCGCTGCTCGCGGGCGTCGAAGCGGCACTGGTGCCGCTCGTCGCGCTGCTGTTCGAGGCGCGCGCGTTGCTGGCGCACCCTGTCTGGCTGGCCGGGATCCTCGCCGCCGGGACACTCGGGTTCGCGTCGGTCGGGACGCTCTTCGCGGCCATGCTCATTCGGGCCCGCACGCGCGACGTACTGCTGCCGGTGCTGTTGTATCCGGTCATCGTTCCAGTCATGATTGCCGCAGTCCGCGGCACGGCGGTGCTGCTGCAGCCCGAGTTCGACGCGCAGGTCGCGGCATTCTGGCTGACGCTGCTCGCCACGTTCGACGTCGTGTTCGTCACGCTCGCGATGTGGACGTTCGAGCCGGTGATGACGGACTAGGACGGAACGGACGTGAACTTGAACCGGACTTTGAACTGTTCCCGCTTCCCGGTTCCCGCTTCCGGGTTCGTGTTCATGGTTCGGTTCGGGGTTTCGGCGTTCAATGTTCGAGGCGTGCGGTCAGTCGAACCCAGAACCCGGAACGCAGAACCCGGAACCCAGAACCAGGAACGCGAAGGCCGCACTCCGCAGTTCGAAGTTGAACCGAACCTCGAACACGAACGGGGAAGTGAGAACGTGGAAGGATGAACAGTAGGATCTTCTGATGCCGAAGTGGTTTCTGCCTGCTGCGGTCGTCTGTGCGTTGATGTTTGCGGCCACGCCCATCGTGATCGCCTACGCGCCGTTCGAGTCGACGATGGGGCTGGTGTTCAAGATCTTCTTCTATCACATGCCGTCCGCCTGGATGTTCCTGCTCGGCGGCATCGTGTGCGGCGTTGCCAGCGTGCGCTATCTAATCAGCAGCGATGCCCGCCACGATCGCACCGCATGGGCCGCGGCGGAGCTCACCGTGCTGTTCGGACTGCTGACGCTGGTGACCGGACCGTTGTGGGCGCGGAAGGCATGGGGGACGTGGTGGGTGTGGGACGTGCGCGTCACCGCCAGCCTCGTCAGCTGGATGATCGCCGTCGCCTATCTGCTCCTTCGCCGCTACGGCGGGCCCGGGTCCGAGAAGCTGGCGGCCGGCCTGGCGCTGTTCGGCATGGCCAACGTGCCGTTCATCTACATCTCGGTGAACTACTGGCGCACGATTCACCCGGCGACGAGCGTCGTGCCGACGCTGCCGGTCTCGATGGGTGGGCCGCTCTGGTTCTGCGTGGCGTCGTTTTTCCTGCTGTTCGTCCTGCTCTTCAAGATGCGCGTACGGCTCGAGGAGCAGCGCGCACGGCTTGACGCCGTCTACCTTTCACTGGATGAGTAACGTGACTGCTGCAATCGTTCGACGCGTTGGAATCCTGATCCTGCTGTTGGTGTGCTGCGGTGCGCTGGCCGATTCGACCGTGTATGCGCAGGCGTCGGAACAGACCAAGGAATACATCCCGATCAACGAGCTGCCGCCGGCCGAGCAGCTCCCGGCAGCACGGCTGCTCGTTGCCGCGTATTCGTTCGTGCTGGTCGCGGTGTTCCTGTATGTGGTCTCCGTCGCGCGCCGGCTGACCGCGGTGCAGCGGGAGGTGGAACGGCTGGAAGCGGACGTGAAACGCACCGGCCGCGCCTGATGCCGACCGCCGCGCACTTCATTTACATCCCGGCGGTGCTGCTCCTCGGAGTGGTCATCGGCTGGATCCTCGGCTCGCGCGCGGCTGCCGATGCCTACGCCGCGCAACTGCGCAGGCAGCAGCAGAAACCGAAACCATAATCGGCGGGCCGATCGTGGCGCGGACCTTGTGAGGCAATCGACTGACTGATCGTGGGGCGCGCCTTGTCAGGCTCGCCTCGCGGACCCCACACGGTCCGCGCCACGATCACGGACGATCTGGAGGATGTCAGCGTC
>JAICQE010000060.1 GCA_025938035.1 Vicinamibacteria bacterium | reverse complement strand
GAGCCTGCCGGCGAACGACATTTCCCTATCCTCGCATACAGTGGCGCAGGTCTTGTTGCGCATCCTCACAGCCAATCTCTACAACGGGTGTGCCGAGCCCGACGCCCTGGGAAAAATCCTGGACGCCACCAACCCCGATGTGGTCGCCGCCCAGGAGATGGCGCCGTCGGCGGCGGCCGTCATCGGCGACAGGATGCCACATGGCCTCCTCCTACCCGCACTCGACAACACCGGCAGCGGCCTGGCGGCGGCGCGGCCCATGGAAGTTCGTCGTCACCCTCTCCCCCATCGCGACGCCCTAGTCGGGCATTACGCCCGGGACGGCCGGCGGATTGTCATCTGGTCGGTCCACCTCGCCAATCCGATCGACCGGCCACCTCCGTTCGTCTCCGTGACTCCGTTTCTCCGTGTGAAACCGTTTCCTCCGTCAAACTCCGTTGCCTCTCAGGCGCAGCAACCGTCGCGCATTCCCCTCGTAAATCTGCTGCCGCTCAGCAGCCGAAATCGGCAGTCCGTCGATGTCCTTGATCGTCTCGCGGATGTTGAACGTCCCCTTCTCGGGATCGAACGGAAAGTCGCTGGCGAACACGACCTGATCGATGCCGAAGAACTTCAGTCCGCACTCCATCGCGTGCCGCGCGCCGAACAGCGCCGTGTCGGCGAAGAACATCTTGAAGTAGTCATATGGACGCTTCTTCAACCGCTTCAGGTGGACCGTCAGGTCTTCGTCATCGGTCCGTGCCCCGAGCTGATCCAGGCCAGGTCCGATGCGGCCGGCAAAATACGGAATCATGCCCCCCATGTGGTGCGTGATGATCTGCAGCGCCGGCCAGCGATCGAAGCAGCCCGCAAACACGAGACGCGCCATGGCGACGCTCGTTTCATACGGCCACCCGAAGGTCCACCACAACTCGAACTTCGAGGTGTTCTCCGTCGCATAATCGGCAAACGACCCGGTCCGCGTGGGATGCAGCCAGATCGGGCGGCCGATCTCGGCCATCCGCTGGAAGATCGGCGCGAAGTCGGGCTCGTCGAGCGGACGGCCATTGACGTTGGTGAAGATCTGAATGCCGGACGCACCGAGATCACCGACGGCGCGATTGATCTCGCGCACCGCCGCCTCGGGATGGTTCATCGGCAGCGATGCAACGAAACCTGGAAAGCGGTCGGGATGCCGGCCGACAACCTCCGCCATCGTGTCGTTGGCGAGCCTGGCCAGCTCCGCCGTCTGACCGGGCGAGCCGAGCGCCTCGATCGGGGGCGCCGCCAGGCTGAGCACCTGCCTGTAGTCGCCGAACAGGTCCATCATCCGGAACCGCTCGTCGAGATCGACCATCGCCGGAATGCCGCGCACGCGTTTCTGCATGTAGGCGCCGCGGGTGGACAACGCCGTCATGCGCTCGAAGTACGCCGTCGGCAGGATGTGGCAGAAGAGGTCGATTTTCATTGAACCGGTATGTTAGCCACGGAGACACGAAGACACGGAGTGACTTTTCTCATCTTCGTGCCTCCGTGCCTCCGTGGCTGGTATCCGCATTACAATCCTCCCCCTCAGGAGGCACCCGGTGATCATCGACTCCCACGGCCACGTCACGGCGCCCGACAGTCTCTACGTCTACAAAGCGCAGATCCTCGCCCATCGCGGCGCTCACGGACGCGGCGGCAACCTTGCCAATGACGAGGATGTCCGGGAGGCGCTCAACAAGCCGGTGTTCGGGGGGAGCTCGCACCTCGGCCAGCTGAAAGAGGTCGGCACGGACATGCAGCTGATCTCGCCGCGGCCCTACCAGATGATGACGAGCGAATCGCCGAAGCTCGTGCAGTGGTTCGTCGAGGAGACGAACAACATCATCGCGAAGCAGGTCCAGCTGTATCCCTCGACGTTTCGCGCCGTCGCGGGACTGCCGCTGACGCCCGGCGTCAGCCCCAAGGCGGTCGTGCCGTACCTGGAAAAACTGGTGAAGGAGCAGGGGTTCGTCGGCTGCCTGCTCAATCCGGATCCCGGCGAATGCAGCGGTCACGAAACGCCGCCGCTGGGCGATCGCTTCTGGTATCCGCTCTACGAAAAGCTGTGCGAGCTCGACATTCCCGGCCACATCCACTCGACCGGGTGCCGCTCCGAGCGGCTTCCCTACTCGCTGCATTTCATCAACGAAGAAGGCATCGGGGTGGTGTCGCTGCTCACATCGAGCGTGTTCAAGGACTTTCCGACGCTGAAGATCCTCGTCTCGCACGGCGGCGGCGCGATCCCGTACCAGTACGCCCGTTTCGAGGCGAGCTCGCTGCGGCGGCCGGGCGCGACGCGGTTTTCGGAGGCGATGCGACACCTCTACTACGACACGGTGCTGTACTCGAAGGATGCGCTCGAGCTGCTCTTCAAGACCGTCGGTGTCGATCGCTGCCTGTTCGGAACGGAGCGGCCCGGCGTCGGCACGGTGAAGGATCCGCGAACGGGCCGCTGGCTCGACGAGACACGCTTCACCATCGAGGCGATCGAGTGGCTGAGCGACGCCGACAAGAAGATGATCTTCGAGGACAACGCGAAGAGGCTGTTCAACCTGAAAGTGCCCGAGGCGGCGACCGTGTAGTCACTTGACAGTTGCCGAGGTTCATCATGAGCACGTTGATTCGGTCGTTGGCGGTGGTGCTGGCGGTATGCGGCGCCGTTACGCTCACTCCAGTGCACAGCCAGTCACTGCAGAAGGTGACCATCAATTACCCGACGCGCAGCGGTGCGACGTGGCCGCTCTACATCGCGCGCGACGGCGGCTACTACCAGAAGCAGGGCCTCGACGTCGATCTGCAGTTCGGCGTCCATCCGACGGGTGTGGCGATGCTGACGAGCGGCCAGGCGGTCATGGTCAACCACTCGCTCGAGCAGGGCATGGTGGCCAGCGCCCGCGATGCGTCATTTGCGCTGATGGGCAGCTCGTCGAACAAGGGGCTGTTCGCACTGATCGGCCAGAAGGAGCTGACCAGCCCGAAGCAGCTGAAGGGCAAACGCATTGCCGTCGGCGCCATCGGCGACGCCCCCTACAACTACACCGTCGCGCTCCTGAAGAATTTCGGCATCGGCAACCGCGACGTGACCTGGGTGCCCGTCGGCACCGACGTCACCGGACGCGCATCCGCGCTGCAGACCAACCGCGCCGACGCCACGCTGCTGACCGCGCCGAACTACTTCCGGCTGGAAGAGGCCGGATTCAAGAACCTGGCGAACCTCGCCGATTACCCGGTCTTCGCGGCGACGACCTACATGTTCAGCAAGAGCGCCCTCGCCGCCAACCCGCGCCTGCCCGAGCAGATCATCAAGGCGCACGCCGAGGCGATCAAGCGCTTCTACGACGATAAGGCGTTCGCGGTGAAAACCTACATGGCCTACGACAAGCAGCCAGAGGCCGACGTCGCGCGCATCTACGACCTGTACGCCAAAGGCAACATCTTCGACCGCGTCCCCTACGTCCTGCAGCCGGCCGTCAAGGCAATCATCGAGCAACAGGTCGACCAGCGCCTGGCGAAGGATCTGAAGTCGTTCGATTTCAAACGGGTGATCGATAACAGCGTCGTCAGCCGGCTCGTGAAGGAAGGCTACTTCCAGCAGCTGTTCGGCGCGGGCATCAAGGCCGAACAGGACCAGAAGGCGAGAACGGCGTTCCGGTAGGTGATCAAGCTTCAGATCGATACGCTGACGAAGCGCTACTACGTCGAGCGTGACGGGCGACAGGTCCTCGCGCTCGCCGATGTCTCGCTGTCGGTGGAGGCCGGGGAATTCGTCGCCATCGTCGGGCCGAGCGGATGCGGGAAGACCACGCTGCTCAACATCATTGCCGGTCTGCTGAACTACGACCACGGTTCCGTCGCGATCGACGGCGAGACGATTCGCGGCCCCGGCATCAACCGCGCCGTCGTCTTTCAACACGCCAGCCTGCTGCCATGGCGGACCATCGCCGGCAACGTCCGCTACGGCATGGAGCTGCAGAAGCGATTCGACGAGGCGACGATGCGCGAGCGTACGGATGCGTTCGTGACACTCGTCGGCCTCGCCGGTTTCGAACGGCACTATCCGTCCGAGCTGTCGGGCGGCATGCAGCAGCGCGTCAACCTCGCCCGCGCACTGGCGTCCGATCCCGCCGTGCTGCTGATGGACGAGCCGTTCGCCGCCCTCGACGCGCAGACCCGCGAGCACATGCAGCTGGAGCTGCTGAAGATCTGGAGCCAGGCGCGGAAGACCGTGATCTTCATCACCCATCAGATCAACGAAGCGATCTACCTCGCCGATCGCGTTGCCGTGATGAGCCCCCGTCCGGGGCGTATCAAGGGCGTGTTCGCCGTGCCGTTCGATCGGCCGCGGCCGCTGGCGCTCAAGCGCGATCCGCGCTTCCTCGAGATCGAAGACGCCATCTGGCAGATGGTCGAGGACCAGCCGCAGCGGCTCGGCATCGGCGCCCCTGAGGAGACCGGCACCCCGGAAAGGGATGCCCTACGCCGTGAAGCGGTGCACAGCCCCGGGGCCGAGTGACATGACGGTCGTCGACGATCCCGATCTGCTGCCGCCGCCGCGTCGCTCGTTCTACCAGCGGTATGAAGCGCTCATTCTTGGTGGAAGCGCCGTCATCGTGGCGATGGTCATCTGGGAAGCGCTGTGGGAAGCGGGCAGGATCTCGCCGCTGTTCTTCACCGGCCCGTCACAGGTCGTCGAGCGGTTCGTCGCCGAGTGGACGGAAGGCCGCCTGAAGCAGGACATGCTGTACAGCGGCCGCAACTTCGTCGTCGGCGTCGGCCTGGCGATTTCGTCAGGCGTCGTGCTCGGCGTCGTCATCGGCTGGTACCGGCGGCTGGCGATGATCGTCGAGCCGTTCCTGACGGCGCTCTACTCGACCCCGCGCGTGGCGCTCATCCCTCTGGTGCTGATCTGGTTCGGCATCGGCATGTGGTCGAAGGTGTTCATCGTCTTCATCAATGCGTTCTTTCCCGTACTGATCAACACAATCGGCGGCGTCCGGGCGATCGACCGCGATCTGCTGCGCGCCGCCCGTGCCTTTTGCGCCTCGGACTCGCAGATCTTCACGACCGTTGTCGTGCCGGGCTCCGTGCCGTTCATCCTGACGGGTGTCCGGCAAGCCGTCTCGCTCGGCCTGATCGGCGTTGTCGTCGGCGAGATGTTCGGGGGCAGCGAGGGGATCGGATATATGGTGAACTACGGCGGCCAGACGTTTCAGACCGACACGGTGTTTCTCGGCGTGGTCATCATCGCCTTCGCCGGCATCGTTCTGACGTGGCTGGCCGAGCGGCTCGAAAGACACTTTTCGCGGTGGAGACCGGAACGTTGATAACAATGCAGAGTTCAGAATGCAGAATTCAATACGTCCTGCAGCATTCTGCATTCTGCATCCTGAATTACTGAGACTCCGTCTATGGCAGACATCGTCCTGGGCATTGGCTCGTCGCACGGGCCGCTTCTTTCCACGCCGCCCGAGCAGTGGGATCTGCGGGCGGCGGCGGACCGCGCCAACAAGAAGCACGCGTTTCGAGGCCAGACCTACGACTTCGACGCGCTCGTAAAAGCGCGGGCGCCAGGATTCGCGCACGAAACCACCGTCGAGAAGCGCCGCGAGCGGTTCATGCAGTGCCGCAGCGCGCTCGAAACGCTCGGCCGCAAGTTCAACGAGTTGGCGCCCGAGGCGGTCGTGATCCTCGGCAACGATCAGCGCGAGTTCTTCAATGCAGGTCTGACGCCGGCGATCACGGTCTACCGCGGCCAGCAGATCAGCAACGTGCAGCACCTGAACGAGGATCAGCCAGGGCTCAACATCGCTGAGCCCGCGAACTCGCCAGAGGAAGGGGCAACATATCCGGGCGCGACCGACCTCGCCGACCATATCCTCCGGTCGCTCGGCGACGAGAACTTCGACCTCGCGCAATCGGACGAGACGCCAAGCGGGGCGCCGCGCGGCGGCATCCCGCACGCCTACGGCTTCTTCTATCACACCATTCTTCAGGACCAGACGCCGCCGAGCGTCCCGATCATCCTGAACGTACATTTCCCGCACAACACACCGAAGCTGCGCCGCTGCCTCGATCTCGGCCACGCGCTGTACCGCGCGATCACGACGTTCAGCGGCTACAGACGGGTGGCCTTGATGGCGTCGGGCGGGCTGACGCATTTCGTCATCGACGAAGAGTTCGACCAGCAGGTCATCGCCGGAATGCGGACCGGCGATGAAGATCTGCTCGCGAGGCTGCCGGAGAGTTACTTCAAGGTCGGGACGGCCGAGATCAAGAACTGGTATCCCGTGATTGCCGCGATGAACGCCGCCGGACTGCGGTACCACCAGGTTGATTACGTTCCCTGCTACCGCTCGGAGGCGGGCACCGGCAACGCCATGTGCTTCGCATATTGGTCGTAGTGTCCGCGTTCAGGCGGACCTGGAGTTGAATGACTGACACTCTCGCCCGGATCGCGCAGCTCGACGCGTGCGCGGTTTCCGACGCCCTCGATCGGCTCAGCCTGCCGGGAGCGGTCACCGGCATCCAGCGGCTGACGACCACGCGCCGGATCTCCGGGCGCGTCATCACCGTCAAGATGGGGCGCGACGAGGGTCAGCCGCCCGCGTCGCGGCATCTTGGCACCACCGCCATCGAGTCCGCGCAACCCGGCGACGTGATCGTCATGGAACAGCGCACTGGTATCGATGCCGCGTGCTGGGGCGGCAATCTGTCGCTTGGCGCCAGGCTGCGGCAGATCGCCGGCGTCATCGTCGACGGACCTGCGCGTGATATCGACGAGGCGCGGGAATACGACTTCACTGTATTCGCCCGCTCCACTACCTCGAGGACGGCCCGCGGCCGCATCGTCGAAGCCGGGACGAACGTCCCGATCACGGTCGGCGAGGTTACCGTCGCTCCTGGCGATTTCGTCGTCGCTGATGGGAGCGCTGTGGTGTTCATCGCCCGGAGCGAAGTGGTGCGTGTGTTGGAGGCAGCCGAAGCGGTGGCGGCCCGCGAGCGCGCGATGGTGGCGGCCTTGCGCGACGGCACTCCGATCAGCAAGGTCATGGGTGGCGACTACGAGACGATGCTGAAGAAAACCGGAGGGTCCGCCTGAAGGCGGACACTACGAATGACGACGGATGACAACCTCGAACGCACCTCGAAGCTCGACACCACCTCGATCAGCGACGCGCTCGATCGCCTCGGGATCGCCGGACAGTGCCTGAACATCAAGCCGCTCGACCACCGATTCCGCCTCACCGGACGTGCGTTCACCATCTTGTACGGGCCCGCCGGCAGGCCGGCGGGGACCGTGGGCGACTACATCGATGATGTGCCGCAGGGATCCGTCATCGTGCTCGACAATGGAGGCCGCGAGAACGCGACCGTCTGGGGAGACATCCTGACCTGGGTGGCGCATCGCCGCGGGATCGCCGGCACGGTGATCGACGGCGCCTGCCGCGACACCTACCTCTGTCGCGACCTCAATTACCCCGTCTACAGCCGCAGCTACTCGATGCGAACCGGCAAGGACCGCGTCCAGGTCGAAGCGATGAACGCCGTCGTGAACATTGGCGATGCCCGCGTGGCGCCAGGGGATCTGCTGCGCGGCGATGCGGACGGTGTGCTGGTGATTCCACGCGAGCACGAAGACGCCGTGCTGGCGGCCGCCGAGGAGATCGACGCCGTCGAGCAGCAGATTCGCGCGCTCATCGACACGGGCAAGACGCTCGCTGAGGCCCGCCGTCAACTGGGATATCACCAGCTGCAGAGCCGCCGCTAAAGCTGGTCCTTGGGCCTTGGTGCTTCGTTGGTCCGTCCTATGGGCGGCCGTGTCGCGCCAGCTGCGTCAGCAGGTATCTCGGCTCCCGCCGGCCGCTCGGCACGCCCGCAGAGGTTCGACTGGCTTGGTCGGCAATCGTGACGTTCGAGATCATCACGTGTAGCTCTCGTGCGATCGGGCTTTCCCGTCTGCGATTGGCGCATCCGCCCCGGCGACCGAGTCGGCCGGCTCCGCGAGACACCTGCCGCCGCGGCTGGCCCTGGCGACGGCCAAACCGTTGGCCGCGTGGTGAGACACAGCGTGATCAGTGTCGACGATCCCTTCGAGCGGCGCGATCACCGAAGACCGAAAAACGCGATGGAGGCACACCACGGGGGTGCGACCTGGCAACCAGCTCGAAAGATAAACGTGTTCTTCGCTTCGACGGCCGGAGTCGCGTTTTTCCGCGCCCAGCGAGCGGGATCGTCGACACTGATCACCTGTGGCTCACCACGTTCAGTCGGCTGTACTCGAGGAGCGATACGATTGTCCGATGACGGTCGTCGTCGCCGAGGAATCGATGGCAGTCATCCCGGAGTACGCACAGGTTCCCATCACCTTCACAGTCGATCGCGTATTAGACGTGACGAATCGCAAAGATGGTTCGGGTCGCTTCGAATCGTCAGAGCGCCGCCTCGAAGTGCCGTATGAGAAGGACTACGACGCGATCGCTGGCGAAGGGCCGTTGCAGTGGGCCCGTCGGTTCGATCTGTCGCCGTGGGCGCTCTTCACGGCTCGGTTCGCGAACCGCCTTGTCGGCGGGGCGACCATCGCATTCGATACACCGGGGCTGACGCTGCTGGAAGGGCGGCGTGACCTGGCAATCCTGTGGGACATTCGAGTTGCGCCAGACGTTCGACGCCAAGGGGTTGGCTCTGCGCTGTTCCACAAGGTCGAGGCATGGGCGCGGCTGCACGGTTGCCGACAGCTCAAGATCGAAACGCAGAATACCAACGTGCATGCATGCAGATTCTATGAGCGCCAGGGATGTCAACTGCGCGCGATGAATCGCGCGGCGTACCCGGAGCTTCCAGAGGAAATCCAACTACTCTGGTATAAGGACCTGTGGTCCTCGGTCCCGGACTAAGGACCACGGACCGATCAGGGCACCGGCAGCGTCGTGCGATCGACGCTCTTGAACTGGCCCACCATCAGTTCGTGTGCGTAGTTCTGCTGCTGGCACACGTATTCGAACAGCTCGGTGTTCGCTTCGAGGCGCAGGTTCATCGTCCCGCCCCACGGCTTCGTGTATGCACCGGGATCGTCCACCGTCAGCTCGTAGCGCATCGCGGCGTACTCGGTGCGCGTGAATCTCTCGACGGTGTGCAGCGCATCGGTATGCGGGGCCGCGCCGCGATCGATCCAGAAGCCTTCGTTGTAGCCGACGGTGTCGACCACGAGCGTGTCGCCTTCCCACCAGCCGATCGAATGGCCGTAGTAGCTTGGCTCCAGGTTCCGTGGATGACCGCGGCCGTCCGTGTAGATCGTCCGGAAGGTGTGCGGGCCGCCGATGTCGAAGATGAACACCCGCTGGATTTCCGGCATCTCGACGATCTCCGCACCGTAGGGCGTGAGGAACTGACGCTGAAAGCCTGACGCCTTGCAGCGTGTGTGCGGCTCGAGCTCGTTGATCCGGCGGTCAGCGGAAACTGCGCGCGCCCACGGCTGGTAGGGAACGTTGTCGCCGCGTCCACCGACCCCGCCGCCACCAATCCAGACACCCTTTTCGTTGAGTTGGACGCGACCGGAGGCCAACCGCGGGGCCGGCTTCGACGGCGCCGGCGCGCGCCCTCCTCGTCCTCCCCTGCCTGCCGCTCCCGCCCGTCCGGCCGGTGCCTGCGCACCGCCCGGGTTAGGAGTCGGCTGCTGCGCCTGTGGCGTCTGCTGGGCTTGACCCTGCGGTGCCTGCGCGTACGGGGAGCCGGCAAAGAGCGGCGCCAGAAACACAAGTGCCGCCAGAGAGAACAGGGCGCGGTTCTGCATGGCGCAGAGGATACCGCAATTTACGGGATTATCGGGCTGCTGCGATCGACTTTGGTTCCCTGGCCCACCATCAGTTCATGGGCGTAGTTCTGCTCCTGACAGACGTATTCGAAGAGCTCCGTATCGTTGTCCCAGATCAGATTCAGCTGCCCGGTCCAGGGTCGCGTATACGCGCCCGGATCGTCCACGGTCAACTCGTAGTGCAGTGTCGTCATGTTCGTGCGCGTCAACCGTTCGACGGTCCGCATCTGCTCGGTGCTCGGCAGGCCTCCGCGATCGAGCCAGAAGCTCTCGTTGAACCCCACGGTGTCGATGACGAGCGTGTCGCCTTCCCACCAGCCGATGGAATGGCCGTAATAGGTGGGGGTCACATTCTTCGGATGTCCCCGGCCATCCAGGTAGATCGTCCTGAACGAGTGCGGGCCGCCGATGTCGAAGATGTAAACGCGCTTCAGTTCCGTCAGTTCAGTGATCTCGACCCCGTACGGCGTCAGGAACACACGCGCAACACCCGACGGCTTGCAGCGGGCGTGCGGCTCGAGCTGATGCGTGCGCCGGTTGGCAAAGAGTGCGCCCGCCCACGGCTGGAACGGCAGCTCCTTCGAAGGGCCGAGCGGATCGGGGATCACCGGACCTGGCAGCCAGATGCCCTTGTCCGCCGGCGTCGCACCCGACAACAGTGCGCGGCCTTCCTTGTTCCGCGGCGCCGGTGCCGGCGGCCCCGCGTTGCGGCCGCGGCCGCGTCCGGGCCCGGCGGCGCGCCCTCCGCGCCCGTCAGGAGCGCCGGCCTGCGCGCCGGGATTCTGCTGCTGCTGCTGCGCGACAGCGGATGGCGACGGAACGATGGTCGCGAATACCAACAGACCGGTGAGAACACTGAGGAAGCTACTTTTTCGTGAGCTCGTCATAGAGCGAACCGTAGAACTGTGGATTGAAGGTCCAGCCGAGATCATCGGTCTTCATCTGCGACGCGAGTGTTTCCCGCGTGGCGCCAGCCTTGATCGCTTCCCGCGCACGCGTCACGACGGTGGCAAACCTCGTTCGGTACGCCTCGACGTCTGCGCGCGTTTTCGGCTCGCCGCGTCCCGGGATCGCCATCTCGAAATCGAGCTTCAGCACGCCGTCGAGGATCGGGGCCCAGCCCACGGCGCTGCCGCCGTTCGCGAAGTCGACGATCGGGGCGTTGTCGGTCATCTGGTCGCTGACCATCACCACCTTCGCGTCGGGGAAATACGCCATCGTGTCGCCGCCCGAATGTCCACGTCCGAATGAATAGAGGCGCACTTCGGCGCCGCCGAACTTCAGCGTGTATTCCTTTGCGAACGTCTGCATCGGCAGGCCGGGGATCTCCTTCGTCCGCGGATCGCTGGCCATATGCGTCTTCAGCGCGTCGAGCGCAATCACCGTCTCCCCGGCGTCGATGAACTTCTGGTTCGTCCCGACGTGATCCGGGTGGTGCTGGGTGTTGATCACGTATCGGACCGGCAGGTTCGACACGGACCGGATCTCTTCCATCAGGCGGTTGAAGTTTTCATCGCCCGGGTTCTTGGTATCGACGACGATCAGCCCTTCGGGCGTGACGCGAATAAGGGTGTTGGCGCCGCCGCCGGTCACCATGTAGAGGTTTGGCTTGAGCAGCCGGATCTTCTCGATTGTCTGCCCTGCGCCGCCGCGCCCGCCCCGGCCCTGGGCAGGAGGCTGCCCGGCAATAGCCGACGTGGTCACAAGGATGAGCAGGACGAAAACAGTGCCGAATTTCAGTGACATGCCGCACCTTATATCGCACCTTGACATCATCCGTACCCACCTCCATAGTTTCTTCCGACCGACGGCGGAGGAGGTTCCGTGAAACGATTCAGCGTTGTCGGCGCTCTCTGCGTCGCGCTCGCGCCTGCCGCAGTGAGCGCTCATCATTCATTTGCCGCCCAATACGACGCCACGAAGCAGGTCACGCTCCAGGGCACCATCACGAAAGTCGAGTGGATGAACCCTCACGCCTACTTCTACATCGACGTCGCCGACGAGTCGGGGAAGGTCGTCAACTGGGCGGTTGAAGGCGGAGCCCCGAACGTCCTGTATCGCGAGGGGTGGAAGCCGACATCGCTCAAAGCCGGCGATCGCGTGACCATCCTCGGCTCGCGCGCGAGGGACGGCTCGAACCTCGTCAACGCCCTGTCCTTCAAGCTGCCCGACGGCCGCTGCGTGTTCGCGGGAACGTCCGGACCTGGCGGCACAGGAACGCCGAACTGTACGGTGGGACGGCGATGAACGCTCAGTCAAAGGGCAAAAGGCAAAAGGCACAAGAGATTCTTTTGCCCTTTGCCTTTTGCCTTTTGACTTACTCAATCACTTCGGCGCAGTGGCACGGGTACAAAACCCCAGGGATTCCACGGCTGCCCGACGGTTCGCCGAACCTCTCAGCGCCGGCCCCGAAGACGGCGGACGGCAAGCCGGACCTCTCCGGCATCTGGCAGGCGTCGCGGGCGGTGTTCGATCTGGCGCAGGCGGTGAAGAAGGGCGAGACGGTTCCGTTCTCGGCGGAAGGCAAGCGGATTTTCTCCGAGCGGCGCGCCACGCAATCGAAGGACGACCCGAGCGCGCGCTGCCTGCCGACGGGACTGCCCGTTCGCGCGCTGCTGCGGACGCCCTTCAAGATCATCCAGACGCCGCCGGTCATGGCGATCCTCTACGAATCGCGCACCACGTTCCGTCAGATTCTCACCGACGGCCGTCCGCTGCCGGAAGTGGACTGGCCGGCGTGGAACGGATTTTCCGTCGGCCGCTGGCAGGGCGATACCTTCGTTGCCGAAACCGCCGGATTCAACGGCAAGCCCTGGCTCGACCAGGCGGGATACCCGGCAAGTAACGCACTGAAAATCACGGAGCGCTTCAGGCGGCGCGACTTCGGCCACATGGACATGGAAATGGTGATCGACGACCGGACGATGTACACCAAGCCGTGGTCGATCTTCGGCGAGTTCATCCTCCAGGCGGACACCGAGCTCATCGAGTTCATCTGCGAGGAAAACGAGAAAGACTCCGCGTTGTTGTTGGGCAAATAGACATCCGACCCACCGAGACACCGAGGTCACCGAGAAAACCATTCCGATCCTCGGTGCCTCAGTGCCTCGGTGGGTCGTCTGGGGAGTTATGGCAAACATCACGTTCACGCTGAACGGCACGTCGCAGACCGTTGACGTCGTCCCCGAAATGCCGCTGCTCTGGGTGCTTCGCGACGTGATCGGTCTGACCGGTACGAAGTTCGGCTGCGGGATGGCGCTGTGCGGGGCATGCACGGTTCATCTCGACGGTCAGCCGGTGCGCTCCTGTTCCACGCCGGTCAAGAGCGTCGCCGGCAAGCGAGTCGTCACGATCGAGGGGCTCTCGCCGACCGGGACGCATCCGGTGCAGCGCGCCTGGATGGAAGAGGACGTGCCGCAGTGCGGCTATTGCCAATCGGGGCAGGTGATGAGCGCCGCCGCGCTTCTCGCCCGCAAACCGAAGCCCACCGATGCGGACATCGACGAGGCGATGCGCGGAAATCTCTGCCGCTGCGGCACGTATCAATCCGTCCGCGCCGCGGTGCAGCGCGCGGTGGAGCTGTCCGGAGGGCGGTCATGAGCACGCGTCGAGCGTTTCTGAAAACCAGCGCTGCGGCAACCGGCGGCCTGCTGATTGGCGTCTATTTCCCCGACGTCGCCGGCGAGGCGGTCCTCGACGCGCAGTTCGGCCCGCCGGGCGGCGGGGCGATCACTCCGCACGCGTTCATCCGCATTGGGACGGACGACCTCGTCACGCTGACCATTCACAAGCCGGACAACGGCCAGGGAACGGAAACCTCCATCGCGCAGATTCTTGCCGAAGAGCTCGACTGCGACTGGTCGCGCATCAGGACCGAATTCGCGCCGATCAACGCCGCGCTCTACGGCGGCGCGCTGCAGGGCACGTTCGGCAGCCTCGCGATTCGCACGACCTACGATCCGATGCGCCGCACCGGCGCGGCCGCGCGCGACATGCTGATGCAGGCAGCGGCAGCGCGCTGGGGCATCGACAAGTCACAGTGCCGGACGGAGAACGGCGCCGTCATCAACACCGCCACGAACGCGCGCCTTTCGTACGGCAGCCTGGCGGAAGCCGCCGCGAAACTGCCGGTGCCGGCGAACGCCGCGATGAAGGACCCGGCGCAGTTCAAGCTGATTGGCAAGCCGCTGCAGCGCGTCGACACGCCTGCGAAGGTCACCGGCAAGGCCACGTTCGGCATCGACGTGCGACTGCCCGGAATGCTGTACGCCGTCGTTGCACGCAGCGCCGTCTTTGGCGGCAAGGTCGCCCGCTTCGATGGAACGAAGGCGAAGGCCGTTCCCGGCGTCACGCACGTCGTCGAGATTCCTCAGGGCATCGCCGTCGTCGCGTCGAATACGTGGGCGGCGATGGAGGGACGTCGGGCCCTGCAGATCGAGTGGGATGAAGGGCCGAACGCGACGCTGACGGCGGCTGGCATCCGCGAGGCGCTGATCGGCCTGACGTCGAAGGCCGGCGGCGGCATGGCGGAACAGCACGGCGACTTCGACAAGGCGCTCGCGGCCGCCGGGCAGCCGATCGAGGCGCTCTACGAGGCGCCGTATCTCGCGCATGCGCGGCTCGAGCCGCATGCGTGTGTCGCCAGAATCGCGGATGGGATCTGCGAGATCTGGACGGGCACGCAGATTCCGGGCCAGGCACACAGCACCGCCGTCCAGGCGTCGGGACTTCGGCCCGAGCAGGTCAAGGTGCACACGACCTACATGGGCGGCAGCTACGGCAGCCGCGGCGGCGGCGCGTTCGTCGCCGAGGCCGTGGAGGTCGCCAAGGCGGTCAAGTCGCCAGTCAAACTCACCTACTCCAGAGACGACGAACTGCAGCACGACCTGTATCGCCCGGCATCCGCCGTGCGGTTCATCGCCGCGCTCGATTCGGACGGCTGGCCCTCTGCGTGGTCGGCCCGCATCGCCTGTCCGACCTGGATGGCGCTGCGCAACGGCGTCGCCCGTGAGAGCGTCGAAGGCATCGCCGAGTACGACATCCCGAACGTGAAGGTCGAATACCACGACCCGAAGCTGCCGATTCCGACCGGCTACTGGCGATCGGTCGGCCTGTCGCAGAACACGTTCTTCGCGGAGAGCTTCGTGGACGAGCTTGCGACACGCGGCCGGAAGGATCCGGTCGAACTTCGCCGGCGTCTCTACGCCAAGTCGCCGCGCCTGCTTGGCGTACTGAACCTCGCCGCCGAGAAAGCGCGCTGGGGGACGCCGCTCCCGCAGGGGCGCTTCCGCGGCATCGCCGCCGTTGCCGGCTTCGGCAGCTTCAACGCGCAGGTGGCCGAAGTGTCAATCGAGCAGGGGAAAGTGCGCGTGCATCGCGTCGTCTGCGCCGTCGATTGCGGGCGGGTGATCAATCCGACCGGCGTCATCCAGCAGGCGCAGGGCGCGATGGTCTACGGCCTGAGCGCGGCGCTGCGCGGCAACATCACGATCGATCGGGGCCGCGTGGCAGAGTCGAACTTCCACCAGTATGAACCGCTGCGGATGCACGAGATGCCCGTCGTTGACGTGCACATCGTGCCGAGCACGGCGGCACCCGGTGGGATGGGCGAACTGACGACGCCGCCAATTGCCGCGGCGGTTGGCAACGCGATCTATGCGGCGACGGGAAAGAGGATTCGCAGGTTACCGTTCAGCCTCGAAAAGCTCGTCTGATCACGACACACCGAGGCACTGAGGCACCGAGTCAACACTACTGGCCCTCGGTGATCTCGGTGTGTCGTCCTCAACGAAGGTCTGGCCATTCCTCGATCTTGACTCGTCCGACGACGCGGGACCCGCCCGCGCCGTCGGATGCGAACACGAGCGCTTCGCCTTGCAGGACGTCTGTGACCTCGGGAAACGCGGCCAGGAGGTTCGGCACGTGAGTCACGAGGAGCGTGTTCGTGCCGCGCGGCAATTCCCTCACCTTCTTCTGTAACCATTCGGTCTGCGCTGGCTGCACACGCTGCATGCTCTGCGGGCCTTCACCAAGCTCGGGGATGGCACGCGGGTTCGGGAATCGCGCCAGGCGCGCCGTTTCGCGGGTTCGATAGGCCGGGCCGGTGAGCACCTCGCCGATGGGAATCTTCAAACGCCGCAGCGCGTCCCCCATTGCCGCTGCCGTTGTTCTGCCCGTCTCGTCGAGCTGACGCTCGGGCGGCACGTTGTCGGGATTCGGCTTTGCCGGGATGTCGCCAGGCGAGCTGGCGTGGCGCATCACGATCACGTTGCCGCCCCCCCGCAGCGCCTTGACGAGCGCCGGCCCCGAGAGCGTTTGCGCGTGGGCAGCCGTGACAACGAGCGCGGATGCCGCGGCGACAACCGTCACTATGGAGAATCGCATCATCCCACCTGCGGATTCGCCGGGTCCGCACGCTTCGCGAACTTCGCGCTCTTCGCGGCCTTCGCGGTCAGTCCTGTGAACAGCGGCGGCATTCGATTCGTACGCCAATGAAACGGGCCCGGCCGGCGGCGGTCAGCGCCCACTCGCGATTCTGCCACGGCGGGTCATGGCGCATGTGCTGCGAGTGCCCGCATTCCAGCTCGGCCACCCAATGCCCCTCATCATCCTGATGGAAGCCAACGATAGCGCGCTGCGGAGTGGGCCGCTCATCGCCGTGCTTCGGCACGTGGCGTAGTGTCCGCCTTCAGGCGGACCCATGAAAACAACAAAACATGGGACACGATCACGACCGGCACGACGAACGTCGGAAGGATCGCGAGCGGGAGCGACATGAATGGTTCGACGAACGCGGGATCCCTGAGATACAGGCGGATCGCATTGCCGATGACGGCGAGGATGTCGAGCAGGCCGGCAACGTTCCAGACATAGAACGCCCACCGCTGCCAGGGCGTGCGCACGGGCAGACAGCGCATCAGAACCCAGATCGCCGCCACACCGACGAGGATGTCTCCCCAACCCGCGGGCGTCGTGAACTCCCGCGGGAGCACATCGCGCGCGCCGAGGACGAGGAAGTATGCGCCCGCCGCAATCCGGACCACGTTGAACAACACGAGCGGTCCCGGACCGATCTGCCGGACCCCCTCACGAGCGCCGCGCGACAACCGGACGACGAGCAGCGCAACAATCGTGAGCCCCACCGCAATCGCGGGCGGCGGTATGGGCGACTGCCGCAGCAAACCCGTTGCCCCGACAAGCGCGGCAGCAATGAGCCAGACAAAAACAACGAGCCGGACCATAACGAGGCCGATATTACCCGTAACCGCGTAACCTTTCGTCCGGTCGGACAGTTACCTTCAGAGAGAACGGGCGCACGTGGACGTAACGGCAGACGACGAGCGGCTCTTGATCGAGGCGGCGCAGGCAGATCCCGCGCGTTTTCTGGATCTGTACGACCGCTACGTCGACCGTGTCTATGCCTACGTCAGCCGCCGGGCCGGCAGCCGGGCACTGGCGGAGGACGTCACGTCGGACGTGTTCGAACGGGCGCTCACGCACCTGCCCCGCTTCGAGTGGCGCGGCGCGCCGTTTACCGCGTGGCTCTTCCGCATCGCGGCGAACGCGCTGGCCGACCACTGGAAGCGCGAGGGCCGCACCTCGCCCGACCCGCCGCCGGATGTGCCGGATGAACGTGAGTACCAGGATCTCGAGCGGCGCGTGAGCCTGTTTCAGCTCGTCGATCGTCTGCCCGAGGTGCAGAGGCAGGTGATCCAGATGCGGTTCGTCGAAGAGCGCAGCATCCGCGACGTTGCCGCTGCGCTCGATCGATCCGAGGGCGCAGTGAAGCAGCTGCAGCTGCGCGCGATCGAGAACCTGCGGAAAGGCTTCGGACATCATGGCTGACCAGCCGCTCAGTGATCGCCTCGACGGGGTCATCGACGCGCTGGTGGCGCGCGGCGATGCCAGCAGCTCACTCCGCGATACGGAGTTGGCGCCACTGGCGCGGGTTGCGGCCGATCTGCGGCACTACCCGAACCGCGAATTCACCGCGCGCCTGCGGGCGCAGTTCGAACGGAGGACCACCATGACCACAGAAGTTGCGCCTGAAGCGACGGCTCGGATTCGCGAAGGATTCACGACGGTCACGCCCTACATGTGGGTGCCGGACCGAGGTCTTGCCGACTTCCTCATCCGCGTATTCGATGCGGTGGAAACGAACGTCATGGATAACCCGGGCCACGGCATCCATCGGGAACTGCGGATCGGCAACTCGATGGTGATGCTCGGCGAAACCGGAGATCAGAAGTCGGCGCTGAGCCGCCCTGTCGCACTCCATATCTTCGTCGACGATGCGGATGCGACGTTCGCGCGGGCACTGGCGGCGGGTGGCACATCACTGGGCGAACCAGCGGATCGGCCGTACGGCGAGCGTTCGGGATTCATCCGCGACCCTTACGGGAACCAGTGGTATATCGCCACGCCGCTCGGGCCCGAGTCGCTCGCCTCGCATCTCCGCAGCGTGACGCCGTACCTGCTCGCACACGATGTGCGCGGTTATATCGAATTCCTTGTGCGCGCCTTTGGCGCCGTGGAAGAGGTCGTTGTCGACCATGGCGGAGGGGCCATCCCGTATGCCCGGGCGCGAATCGGCGACGCTGCAGTCGAATTCGGGAGCGCCGACCCGATGCCCGGCGCCTACTTTCTGTATGTCGCGGATCCGGATGCGGCGTACGAGCAGGCGCTCGCTGCTGGTGCAACGTCGTTGGCCGCTCCCGCCGATCGGCCATCAGGCCGGATTGCGTTCGTCGAGGACCCGGTGGGGAATCACTGGTATATCGCGCGGCCGGCCTGACGCTATTCGCTCTCGAAGACGGCGGGCCCGTTCATCCAGTACGCCGCGGCGGCGGCCGCGATCACGACTAACGCATACGCTCCGCCACCGAGGAAGTACGAAATCGACGCCAGCACGCCGGCACCTTCGAGGATGAACCAGACACGAAGCGCCTTCGGGACCAGCACCGGGTCGGCCCAGTAGGCAGCCACCGTCTGGCCGGCGCGGCGTCTCGGGACGAGCGGCTTCAGAAACATCAGCGCTGCTCCGAGCATCACGGCACTGACGCCAGCAATCGCATACGCCGGAAGATTCGACCCATCCGGCGAATCGCCGACGGCATGCCGCGCGATGACCATGGCGACTGCCATGATCACCAGGCCGACGCCCAGGAGCTTGTGCAGAAGGGCGGGATTGCCCTGCGATGTCTGCGGCTGGCGCGTTCCTGTGTAATCGGCTGCCATCGGCCTGCGTTCTTCGAACGATTCGAACGACCCGAACGATTCGAACGACCCGAACGATTCGAACGATCTATTTAACGCGCCTGGCGGTGGCCTTTTCGGCCTCGAAGTCCATGAGGGTGCGGGACAGCTCAATCGTGTCCGCGGATGTCATCTTGCCGGTGTAGTTGAAGGCCAGCGGCATCCCCATGTAGGTCGTGTTCTCGACGAACGTGATGGTGTCGCCGTCGATCTTACCGTCGCTGATCTTGCCTTCGCCGGTGAGACTCCCCTTCGCCGTTCCCGTGAGCGTCGTCCCTTTGACGATGAACTCGTAGGTATAGACCTGCTCGCCGACCTGAGTCATGAAGGTCGCCGACCAGCGGCCCGAGGGATCGGCCGCGCGCACGCCGACGCTCCACATCGCCACCAGCACGACGGCCATCAAGGCAACATAGCGTTTCATCTGTACCTCTCGGTAATGCAAGATGCAAAATGCACTAAGACGCAGGCGTGCTCCGTGGTTCATTTTGCATTTTGCATTTTGCATTTTGAATTACGGTTTCTTTAACAGTTCCCTGCTCAACCCTTCCGCGCACGCGAACTCACGCAGCTCGTCGTTCGGCGGCACTGCTTTCCGATACGTGCGGACGGTCTGCCAAGGTTCCGTCAGCGCCTTAGGGTCCCGCACAGTGATGCGATCCTCGAGGATCCCCGGGCTGGTGAACCGGATCCGCTCGCTGACGGTCATGGCGTCGCTGTGCGGCGTGAATCCCTCGATGAACGAGTCGGGATGCAGCGCCACGGTTTCCACCACCAGCGTGTCCCCTTCCCACCGGCCCGTCGAGTAGCCGGCGTACGTCGGGTCATCCAGGTGCCGTGGCGTCGGCTTGCGGCCGTCCAGGTACACGCGCCGCATCGCGTCGTTCAGCTCGCTGAAGAACGTGATGCGATCCTTCGTCTGCTGGATCTCCATGCCGTAGGCCATCCCCATCATGGCCGGCATGCCCGGCGGGAGACAGCGGGCGTTGTTGTCGTATTCGTACGAACCGGAAATGCGCGACTTGCGCATCAGCTCCCATTTGGCCAGGTACTCGGGCGTCAGCTTCGGCGCGTCCGGGGAGCGCCCCTGCGATCCGTCCGAAAGCGGCGCCGACTGCGTCGGCCGCGGCGGCGCGCCGCGTTGCGCGCCCGCTGGGGGCGCACCACCCTGTCCTTGCGCCGGCGCTGCGCCGCCTGGCCGCGCACCACCCCCGCGACCGGGGTTGTACGGGTAATACACACCGGAGAAATCCGGCGGGGTCGCGCCAGCGGTGTTCGATTGAGCGGCCGCATTATCAATGGACAAAACGGCCGCGCCAATACCGAGCGCGGCGAACCACAGCGGAATCAATCGAGTCATCTTCGCGTCCTTCCGCCTTCGCGCTGCGCGCTTCGGCGGACAAGTCGGTTCTTCGTTCTTCGCGGTCCCTAGTTTCCTCTGGGGTCAAACACGGGCTGATTCGAGAGAATCGTCCCGTCGGCCTTCGTGACGCGGGCGATGATCGACGTCTTCGATCCGTCTTTCGCCGGGCTCATGTCGACTGTCACCGTCTCGCCCGGCTTGAGGATGTTGCGCGACCACCCGGCTCGGCCGAGGACGCCGGGAGCCCGCCCCTCGCACTCCCACTCCACCTTCCCGCCCTTCCCGTCGTCAACGACCACGTGCAGCCACGTGTGCGGGTTCACCCACTCGAAGCTCTTGACGACGCCGGTGATGGTGATGACCTTGGTCACCTCGTAGGCGACATTACTGTGATGGGATATCGCTGGCGTGGGAAGCAGGACGCCGGCGAGCACGGCGGCAGCGATTGCGGCCCTCATTTCGCCCGTCCCGCGAATCCCTGGGCGATCATCGGAATCGAGTAGACCTCGGCGCGCTGCGCGCCCTCGGCGTTGCGGATGCTGGTGACCGCATAGATCGTCTTCTTGTCCGGCCCGGCAAACGCGGCGGTAATCAGGCTGACCGGCGAGGGAATGTTCCCCAGATACTTGCCGTCAGGCGACGCGACGTGCAGCGCCGGACCGGCCGTGATGTAGAGGCGGCCCTGAGAATCCACCGTCAGGCCGTCGCCGCCGCCCGATGGCAGCGTCACGAACTGACGCTGATTGGTCAGCGATCCATCGGCCTGCACGTCGAACGCCGCGACGGAGTTGCCGTTGGTCACATACAGGACCTTCTCGTCCGGGCTCAGCACGACGCCGTTGGTCCGCAGGCCCTCGCCATACCGCGTCACCACACCCTTCGGGTCGGCGTAGAACAAACCGCCATGCGTGAAGTACACGCCGCCCTTGCTGTCCGCGGTCAAGTCGTTGATGACGCCGCCGAGGCAGTCCAGCGGATCCCCGTTGAACGTGTTGGCGTGGACGCGGTTCTGCGGCGCCAGCTGGCGAACCGTATTGCGCAGACCGCGCTCGACGACAAACAGCGCTCCCTTCGTGTTCCGCGAAAGCGCGCCGCTCGTATGGAGGTCGCGATGGATCGTCGTGACCTTGCCGTTCACGAGCTTGACGATCGCGCCGTTGTCGTTCTGGGCGAGAAGCAGGCCGCCGTCGCTGTCGGCCAGGATGCCGTCGGCGTTGTTACCCTCCACCTGCCATTCAAGCTTCCACCGCTGACCGGCAG
>JAICQE010000032.1 GCA_025938035.1 Vicinamibacteria bacterium | reverse complement strand
TCGGGCGGTAACCACGAAGAGCGCGAAGATCGCGAAGAGCACGAAGACTTCTGGACTTTCCCCTACAATTCTTCGCGGCCTTCGTGGTTCAACAAGACATGCCACGCGTAATCGGGATCGATCCAGGAACTGTCAGCATCGACATCTGCGGTCTCGATAACGGCCGCCTCTTCCTCGATCAATCGCTCCCGACCGCCGATGCGCTCCGCGATCCCGCGGCCTTCGTCGCGCGTCTGAAAGAAACCGGCCAGGTCGATCTCATCGTCGGACCCTCGGGCTATGGGCTGCCGTGCATTTCAGCGGCTGACCTCACAGACAACGATTTCCGGCTGGCCTTTCTCGCCGCCGAAGGGGAACCCGGCGGCATCGGCGGTCTGCGCACGCTGCTCCGTGCATTGGCCCGCTCCGGGCTTCCGGTCGTGCTCACGCCGGGCGTCGTTCACCTGGCCTCCGTCCCGGCGCACCGGAAGGTAAATCGTGTGGACATGGGCACTGCGGACAAGGTCTGCGCTGTGGCGCTGGCGGTCCAGGAGCAGGCGGAGCGGCGAGCATGCGCGATCGGCGAGACAGCGTTCGTTCTGCTGGAGCTCGGCGGGGCGTTTACTGCGGCGGTCGCAGTGCAGGGAGGCTGCATCGTTGACGGCCTTGGCGGGTCTTCCGGCCCGCTTGGTGTTCGCGCGGCGGGAGCGCTCGACGGCGAAGTCGCGTTTCTTGCCGGTCGCGTCTCGAAATCGATGATTTTCGCGGGTGGATTCGGTGCGATCGCCGGCGACACGGACCTGGCCGGCTCTGGACCTGAAGTCGAGCGGGCGCGCGAGGCGTATCTCGAGGGCGCAGTCAAGGCCGTCGCGTCGCTGCGAGTCGCCGCGCCCGACGCCACGGAAGTCATTCTCTCGGGACGGGTGGCGCGATCAGTTGACGTTTACGAAGACGTGAGCCGGCGGCTGCGGCGTCTCGCCACCGTTTCGTCGGTCGAAGTCCTGCGCGGAATCAGCGTGTCCGCGATGCAGGCGGCACACGGCGCGGCGCTGATGGCGGACGGACTCGCCGGCGGCGCCGCAGCGGCGCTCATCGAGCACCTGGGTATCCGTGAGGCGTCCGGCACGGTGCTGGATCACCTTTATGTCATCTCGCCCCAGCACGCGCGACGGACATTGGGGCTTGTGTAATGCAAAATGCAAAATGCAAAATTCAAAATTCAAAATGCAAACCACCAACGCCAGTGTTTTAGTTTGCATTTTGCATTTTGCATTTTGAATTGATGAGAGACATCCTCATCTGCGGTACGTCGACTCGCGCGGCCGCGGAGTCTGCCGCCCGCGCCGGCTTTTCCGTCACCACGATCGACGCGTTTGCGGATCGCGATCAGCACCCGACCGTTCGTGCACTCTCCGTCGCGCGTGACTTCAACGCATCGCCGACCGCGCCGGCGATGGCACGCGTGGCCCGTGACCTCCCGTGTGACGCCGTCGTCTATTTGTCGCCGTTCGAGAATCACCCCCGGGCCGTCGCCGCGCTCGCGGCTCGTCGTGTGCTTCTCGGCAATGCCCCGGAGACGCTCCGGCTCGTCCGCGATCCGTTTGTGCTTGCCGGGGCGTTGAGAAGCCACGGCGTCGCGGTGCCGCGTCTCTTGAACGCGAACGACTCGAACGACTCGAACGATTTGAACGACTCGAACGATTCGAACGATTCGAACGCTTGGTTGCTCAAACCGTTTCGTTCCGGCGGTGGAGCAAGGATTCGCGAATGGCGGCGGGGACCGATCCCGCGCGGCTGGTATTTACAGGAAAGGATCGACGGTACGCCGGGGTCGCTCGTTTTTGCTGCGGCCAAAGGCGCGTGTGTTGCGATAGGGTTCTCCCGTCAGCTCGTCGGCGATGCGAACTTCGGCGCTGCCGGCTTTCGCTACTGCGGCAGCATCCTCGCCCCTCTTGGCGATCGGCAGTTCGCTGACGGCGCCGCTGTATTCGAGGCAGCCGGCGCCATGGCACAGTGCGTGTCCGCGACGTTTGGTCTCGCTGGTCTCAACGGGCTCGACTTCATCGCGCGGGGACGCGTTGTGTATCCGCTCGAAGTGAATCCACGGTGGTCTTCGTCGATCGAAGTCGCCGAGCGCGCGTTCGCGATGCCGTTCTTTCCCACGCATGTCGCTGCCTGCAGCGGTGGCGTTCTGCCGACGCTCGATTGCGCCGCCGCCCTCGAGCGCTCCGGCGTTGTCGGCAAGGCGATCGTCTATGCCCGTCACGCCGCATCGATCGGCGACTCTTCGAGCTGGATGGAAGATTCCTCTGTGCGCGATGTTCCGCGTGCCGGCGAGCGCTTTCGGCCGGGGCAGCCAATCTGCTCCGTTTTCGCGACCGCGGCCGATAGCGAGACCTGCTACCGCCTGCTGGTCCGTCGAGCCGCGCGTGTCTATGCCGAGCTGGAACCTGTACGGAGGTCCGCCTGAAGGCGGACACTACGAGCGGCGTAGAATCGGGGCATGCGAAAACTGACACTGGTCCTCGCTATCGCGGCCACCGTGCCGCTCAACGCCGCGCCGCTCTCCCAGGCGGATCGCGACGCGTTGATCAAGGATCTCGAGCGGTCGCGGACCGTATTCCTCGACGCCATCGCTGACGTGAAAACGGACGCACAGTGGAACCACAAGCCGGCGCCGGACCGCTGGTCGGTGGCCGAATGCGCGGCGCACATCATCGCCGCGGAACAGTACTTTCGCGACGCCATCGCCGCTGCGCTCAAGACTCCTGCTCTGCCGGCGGCGCAACAGTCCACGGCTGGCGACGCGGTGATCTCGAAGATGGTTCGCGATCGCACCCAGAAGTTCCAGGCGCCCGCGCAACTCGAGCCGACCGGCAAGGTCGTCCCCCGGGCGCAGGCGATCAAGGACTTCGAGGCGACGCGCGAGCGAACGCTGCAATACGTGCGGACCACGCAGGATCCGCTGCGCGAGCACGGCTCGGGCACGCCGCCGCAGGTGACGACCGCGTATCAGCTGGTCTTGATGCTCAGCGGCCATACCGAGCGCCACACCGCGCAGCTGCTCGAAGTGAAAGCCTCGAAGGGCTATCCCAAGTGAGACCAGCCAGAGGGTATTGACCGTATTGACGATCCCGAGCGGTTTGATCGACAGTGTGCGCACCGTGAAACAGCTGCTGGCGATCCCGCTCGTGTTGTGCACCCTTTCGGCGCCGGCTGCCGCGCAGACGGCGGACCGCGCGGCAATCGATCGGGCGATCGCCGCGGTGTATCCGAGCCTGGTGCGCATCTCCGTCGTTGTCGTCGAATCGCGCGACGGCAGGGAAGTGCACCTCGAGGGATCCGGCAGCGGCACCATCATCTCGGCCGACGGCTACGTGGTCACGAATCACCACGTTGCCGGCCGGGCGCGGCGCATTATCTGCACGCTGGAGGATCGCACCGAGGTGCCGGCCGATCTCGTCGGCACTGATCCGCTGTCCGACATTACAGTGCTGAAGCTCCGTCCGGCCGCGCCGCGGACGTTCCGCGGTGCGAAGTTCGGCGACTCCTCGACCGTACGGCGCGGCGATCACGTACTCGCGATGGGCAGCCCGCGCGCGCTGTCGCAATCCGTGACGCTCGGCGTCGCCAGCAATACCGAGATGACGATGCCGGGGCGTACGAGCCTGGATCTGGACGGCGAGGACGTCGGTTCGCTCGTGCGCTGGATCGGCCACGACGCCGCCATCTATCCGGGCAACTCCGGTGGTCCGCTGGTGAACATGGCGGGCGAGATCATCGGCGTCAACGAAATCAGCCTCGGCCTGAGCGGCGCCATTCCCGGCAACCTCGCCAGGCAGGTTGCGGAGACCATCATCCGCGAGGGACGGGTTCGGCGGAGCTGGGCCGGCATCGAGGTACAGCCCACCATCGGCGCACACGCCCGCACCGGGGCGCTGGTTTCGTGGGTCGCCAACGGGTCGCCCGCGGCCGCCGCTGGTCTGCGTCCCGGCGACGTGCTGCTGAAGGTCAACGGTGTGGCGACGGACGCACAGTTCGCCGAACAGGTGCCGCTGATCAACCAGATCCTGTTTGGATTGGAGATTGGCGAGCCCGCGGTCTTCACGGTCATCCGCGCCTCGCGAGAGATGACGGTCAGGGTGACGCCGATTGAGCGGCCCGCGGCGTTGTCCACGCCGCGCGAGCTGCGCGCATGGGGCATCGTGGCAGCGAACCTCACCGCGTTCGAAGCGCGCGGCCTCGGCCGCACCGGCACCGCTGGCGCGCGTGTTGTCAGCCTGCGCAACGGCGGCCCGATGGAACAGGCACGGCCGGCCCTCCTGCGCGACGACGTGATCGTCGACGTCGAGGGCACGCCGATCGCGTCGGTGGCCGACCTCGAGGCGATCGGTTCCAGCAGCATCGGGCGGAAACTGCTGGTGACGTTCGAGCGCGGCCGTGAACGGCGGATCACCGTCGTCGAGCCGGTCGAAACCCGCGCCGCCGAGGAACCACCGGCTGAAGCTCGCAAGGCCTGGGTACCGGTGACGGTGCAGGTGCTGACGCCGCCGCTGGCGGACCGGCTTGGTTTGACCGGCCGTACCGGCGTGCGTGTGACGCAGGTCTACGACACCACGCTGCCGCTGCAGGTGGGCGACGTGATCCTGGCGGTGGACGGACAGGCCGTGCGCGCGTCTGCGCCCACCGACGAGGAGGTCTTTGCCGCGGCGATCCGCCGCGCCGCGATCGGAGCCACCGTGCCGCTGACGGTGAGCCGCAACGGGAAGGAGATCGCGGTGCCGGTGACGCTGGCGGCCGCGCCGCCGCTGGCGCGCGAGATGAAGCGCTATGAAGACGAGGACTTCGGCTTCCGGGCGCGCGACCTTGCCGATGCCGACCGCCGCGATCCGCGGCTCGACCGCGACACAGCCGGTGTTCTCGTGGACGGCGTCACCAACGGCAGCTGGGCGTCGCTCGGCCGGCTGTCGGCGGGCGACGTGATTCTCTCGATCGACGGCCGCGACGTGGCCAACGTGGAGGATCTGGCGGCGCGCCTGAAAGAGATTCGCGCGACGCGTCCCTCCTCCGTCGTGGTGTTCGTGCGCCGCGGCGTCAAATCCCTCTTTCTCGACGTGCAGCCCGCGTGGCGATAGCCGGAGGACTGATGAGCGGCCGATTGGTAGTGCGGCTGATAGTGACGATGCTCTGCCTGGCCAGCCAGGCCGACGCACAGACGCAGGAAGACCGCGCGATCGCGCGCGATCTGATCGCCAAACGCGGCGATGCGGTCGTGTACGTGCTCGGCACGACGAAACTGCGCGTCAACCAGGGCGGAAAGGACCTGCCGACGGCCGACCAGCGGATCCAGGCGCTGGTCACGGTGCTCGACAGCTCGGGTCTCGGCGTGATGTCGCTGACCGCCCTGGATCCGAGCGAGTTGATGACGGCGCAGTTGTCACGCGGCCGTGCGGCCGCGGCAGCCATCAACGTCACGACCGAGCAGTCGAACCTTCGCTACCGGATGCCGGATGGCCGCGAAGTGCCGGTGCGCGTCGTGCTGCGTGACAAGGAGCTGGATCTGGCGTTCCTGCGTCCGGTCGAGAAGCTGGCGTCGCCGGCGACCGCCGTCGATGCCGCGGTGGTGAAACCCAGTCCAATCGATTCGGTCCTCGTCCTGCAGCGGATGCCCGAACTTGCCGGATGGCAGCCGACGGCGCTTTTTCAATCCGTGCAGGCCGTTGTCGAGAAGCCGCGAACCTTTTACGTCCTGACCGGCGGGATCATCGGCTCACCGGTGTTCGATCTGCGCGGGCGGTTTATCGGGGTGGTGCTGCGCTTCAAGAACGAAGCGGACGCCGCGAACGCGCCGCCGATCGTGCTGCCTGCGGCGGACATCCGCGAAGTCGCCAAGCAGGCGAACTAGAACTTACCGCCAACGGGCCACGGAGACAACGGAAACACGGAGAATTCGATTTTCGAAACACCGTGCCTCGGTGCCTCCGTGGCTGCAAGTCAGGCGAGTCAGCTGCCGACGCGGATCACGATCTTCCCGAAGTAACTCCCGTTGTCCATGAAGTCGTACGCCTGGGCCGCTTCCTCGAACGGGAACACGCGATCGACCACCGGCCGGATCTTGTGCTGGGTGATGAAGCGGTTCATCGCCTCGAAATCGGCTCTCGATCCGACGTAGATGCCCGAGGCCGATGCGCCCAATCCCATCAGCCGTCCGACCGGCACGTCGCTGGCGAAGCCAGACAAGCCGCCGATCAGTGCGATGTGTCCCTCGAAGGCCAACGCTTCCAGCGCCTTCGGCAGCGTGTCGCGTCCGCCGACCTCGAGCACGTGCGAGACGCCGGCATTGCCGGTGAGCGCCCGCACTTCACGCTGCCAGTTCTCGTTGGTGCGGTAGTTGACGGTTCCAGCGGCGCCGAGCTGCCGCGCCCGCTGGAGCTTCTCGTCACTCGAGCTCGTGATGATCGGCCGGGCACCCGCCGCCGCGGCGAACTGAAGGCCGAACATGGATACGCCGCCGGTCCCCTCCAGCAGGACGAACTGTCCCTTCTTCAGCATGCCTTCGACGAACAGCGCGCGGTACGCGGTCACGCCGGCGCACGGCAGGGTGGCCGCTTCCTCGAACGTCAGGTGATCCGGAATCCGAACGAGACTGTTTTCGTCGGCGGCAATCACCTCGGACAGCATGCCGTCGACGTTGCCGCCACCGCGCGCCGAGGCGGCGACGTCTGCCGTGCGCGGTCCGTCGATCCAGCGCATGAAGAACGTGCCCGCCACCCGGTCTCCGACCTTGAAGCGTCGCGCGCCGGCGCCGACCGCGAGGACTTCGCCGGCACCATCGGAGAGCGGTATGTGGCCGTTCATGTCGCCCGCGCCGCCTGCGCCGTACTGTCCCCGCATCACGAGGAGGTCGCGCTGGTTGAGCGATGCCGCTCGAACGCGCACCAGCACCTGGCCGCTGGCGAGCGTCGGTCTCGGCACGGACTTGATTGCCAGCCGGAACGTCTTGCCGTCGCGCTCGAGCTGATACTGTCTGATTGTTTGACCTTGAGAATTGACCGCCTGGCCCTGAATGACCACGGCGGCAACCACGGCGAGGATCAACGCGCGTTCCATGAGGCGCATTGTAATGGGGAAGGTAGAATCTCGTGGGGCGGACCGTGTCAGGTCCGCCTGCGGGAGGTGCTTCCGTGACTGCACAATCGCGCGTGATGATTGCATTGCTCCTGATCGCGAGTGCCGCGCTGACTGCCGCGCAGGCGCCGCCGGGTGGCCGGGGCGCCGCCCCTCCTCCGCCCGAGCCGAATCCGGCCGCGCCGCTGTATCGCCACACGGGAGAGCAGTACCGCATCTACAACTTCCCCGGCACCGGCGAATCGATTCCGTACCGGCTGTTCGTCCCGACCTCATGGAAGCCGGAGCAGAAACTGCCGATGCTCGTCACGCTGCGCGCCGGCAACACGGTTGACGGCCCGTACCGCGCCGGCAACGACCTGGTGAAGCAGGCCGCCCAGCGCGGCTACATCGTGGTCACTCCGATGGGCTATCGCGGGCTCAGCCAGCCGTACTACGGCAGCCGCTATCCGATTGCACGGGTCCCCACGCCGTCGGTGCCCGCGGCGGGCTGGACGCCGCAGGAGGACGAGCGCGCCGAGCAGGATGTCCTGCACGTGATGAATCTGGTGACGAAGGAATACAACGTGGACACATCGCGCGTGTACCTGCACGGTCAGAACCCGTCCGGTTCGGGCGCGCTTCATCTCGCGGCGAAGTATCCGGAACGGTTTGCCGCCGTCGTCGTCAGCTCGGGACCGATCGTGTTCGACAACTATCCCTTCGACAAGTTGAAGGGAAACGTCGCGCTGATGGTCATCCACGGCGATCAGGACACGTCGAATCCGATCGAAGCGTCGCAGCGGATGGCCGCTGCGGCAAAGGCGGCCGGAGTCGAGACGGTGTACGCCACCGTTCCCGGCGGCACGCATCTCGAGGCGTACCTGACGTACGCGTCGCAGATTTTCGATTTCCTGGGCCAGCACCGCAAATAGGATGCTGGCGACGTGCCTGGGGTGCGGCTGCGCGTGCGACGACATTCAGCTCCGTATCGAACGCAACCGGATCGTCGACGCCGTCCACGCCTGCGCGCTCGGCGTGGAATGGTTTGGTGACGGCAGCGTCCCATCGCGCGCGCTGCGTGGCGGTCAGGCCTGTCCCGTAGACGACGCGCTCGCCAGAGCGGCGGTTGTTCTCCGCAATGCGGCGCGCCCACTCGTCTACCTGGCTCCCGACATTTCGTGTGAAGCGCAGCGCGCGGCCATCGCGATCGCCGACGCGCTGCGGGCGACGATCGACACCGTGACGTCCGCGACGGTGAGGGCGGCACTTCTTGCCGCGCAGGAAACCGGGCGCGCGTCTGCAACGCTGGGCGAACTGAAAAACCGCGCCGATGTCGTCGTGTTCTGGGGAGTCGATCCTGCACAGCGTTATCCGCGCTTCCGGACGCGTTACGCGCCAGACGTGCAGGGACTACATGTCGGCAGCCGCAGCGCTCGGAAAGTCGTCGCGGTAGACGTTGGCAGCGCGCGCGGACCCGAGGACGCGGATCTCCGGCTCACGGTGATGCCCGACCGCGAGGTCGCGACGCTGACGGAGCTCACGGCGGACATCAACGGCTGGAATGGTGATCGTGGCGCGGGCCCTGTCGGGTCCGCGAAGGCGAGCCTGACAAAGCTCGCCCCACGATCGGATGACATAAGAACCGTCCTGCAGACCCTGCTGAGCGGAAAGTACGTTGCAGTGATTGCGGATGTCGAACCCGACGATCGTGACGGCGCGCGCGACAGTGGTCGCAGCGCGGCGCTGATTGCGTTTGTCCAGGCGCTCAACGGCCCGACCCGCAGCGCCCTCGTCACGCTGCGCGCGGGCGGCAACCGATCGGGTGCGGACGCGTGCCTCACCGCCCAGACCGGATATCCGATGGCTGTTGACTTTGCCAGCGGCTACCCGCGATATCGCCCTTACGAGGCGGCAGCGGCACGGCTCGCTCGCGGCGGCGTCGATGCGGTGCTGCTGGTGGGATCTGCCGCGCGTCTGCCGCCTGGACTCGCAGGAGCCATGAGCCAGCTTCCCGCGGTCGCCATCGGGCCTCGCGCCAGCGAGAGCGTCTTTGCCGGCGCGGCGGCCGTCGTCGACACCGCAATCGCCGGAATCCACGAATCCGGCACGGCGCTGCGCATGGATGACGTGCCGCTGCCACTGGACCGTGCCATCGATGGCCCGCCGGCCACGGCGGAAACCATCGCGTCGCTGGCAGTGCGGCTTGGGCAGCCTGGGTAGCTGGGTAGCCTGAGTGGCCTGGCTTAATGCGCTCGCCGCTGAATCGAGGCAACCCAGGCTACCCAGGCCATCGAGGCTACCCAGGCCACCCAGGCAACCTATATAGTTCGGCCATGATTCGACGTCGTACGCTGCAGCTCACCTTACCCATCGCGCTGTTTACGTCAATCGCGTTCAACGGAGCGCGCGTGTCCGGCCAGGCCGCCGCACCCGCCGCGCAGGACACGGCGCCCGCTGCCGCGCCGGCGGTTCTCAAGGGGAAGCTGGAGCGGATCACGGTGCATGGCAAATCGCTCGTCGGCAATCTGCTCAAGGAATCCGACGCTCCCGACGTCTCGGTTTACCTTCCCCCCAGCTATCTCACGGATCGGACGCGCCGCTTCCCGGTCGTCTACCTGCTGCACGGCTATACCGGGACGGATCTGAGCTACTTCGGCACGAACCCGCAGCGCCTCCTGCATGTCGTCGCCGACCGCGTGTTCACCGGCGGCGCCGCGAAGGAAATGATCCTCGTGATGCCGAACTGCATGAATGCGTTCGGCGGCTGCATGTACTCCAACTCGCCGACGACGGGGTTCTGGGAGGACTACGTCGCGGACGATCTCGTGGCGTACATGGACGAGAACTACCGCACGATTCCGCGGCGCGAGGCGCGCGGGCTTGGCGGTCACTCGATGGGCGGCTACGGGACGTTCAAGATCGCCATGAAGCGTCCCGACGTGTTCGCGGCCATGTACGCGTTGAGCTCCTGCTGCCTCAACGAGGGCACCGTCCGCCCGGGCCGCGGCGGCCAGCCGTCCGCAGCCGAGTCGATCACGTCAATCGAGGAAGCTCGCGGCAACCGTGGCGCGCAGGGAAGCCTTGCTCGCGCCGCTGCATGGGCACCCAACCCGGAGAATCCGCCTTTCTATCTCGATCTGCCGACGAAGAGCGGAGAGGTGGTGCCCGCGGTGGCGGTGAAGTACGCGGCGAACTCGCCGGTGGCGTTGCTCGATCAGTTCGTTCCAAACCTGAAGAAGTACACGGCGATTGCGATCGACATCGGCCTGCAGGATTCACTGCTGGCGAGCAACGAAGTCATGGTGGCGCGGTTGAAGCGCTTCGGCGTGCCGCACACGTTCGAGACCTATGAGGGCGATCACGGCAACAAGGTGATGCAGCGGCTGGAAGAGAAGGTCATTCCGTTCTTCGCTCGGCATCTGGCATTCAAGTAGAGGAGTCCTTGGCTGATCGACGGCGATTTCTGTCTGTTGCCGGGCTCGGCGCGCTGGCGATCGCGGCTGACGCGCGCATCGTCTTCACACAGACGCCGGTCGCGCCGGCCGCCGCGGTTCCGGACCTGATCCTCACCAACGGCCGCATCCACACGATGGATGCGCGCAGCTCGATCGTCGAGTCGGTTGCGATTCGCAGCGGACAGTTCCAGGCGGTCGGCGGACGCATGCCGTCACGCGCGACGGGCACGCGCGTGATCGACCTGCGCGGGCGCACGGTGATTCCCGGCATCATCGACGCGCACAACCATTTCGTGAATCTCGGGAACCGGCCCGGGTATCACACGATCCTCGAGAATGCGCGATCGATTCGCGACGTCCAGCAGACGCTCGCCGATCGGCGGCGCGACGTGCCGGCCAACGAGTTCATCACCGCGATGGGCGGCTGGCACACCAACATGTGGGCGGAAAAGCGTCTGCCGACGCTGAAGGAGCTCGACGAGGCGGTTGCCGATCGCCCGGTCTTCCTGCTGCAGACGTTCAACGGCCCGTCGGTCACGAATACGGCCGGCAAGGCATTCTTCGAGCGTGAGCCGAATGCCGTTGCCGTCGCCGACAACGGCGCCATCGCCGGCGGGATGCCGTCGACGACCGCCTTGTTCCGCCTGCGTCAACGGCAGACGCTCGAATCGAAGATGCGGGGCACCATCGACGCCTGGCGATATTCCGCCGCACTGGGCCTGACGGCGCATCTCGATCAGGTCGGCCTTGGCGTACCGGGGCCGATCGCTCCCAACCAGTCGCTGGCGGCGTTCGACCCGTACCGGATGTACGACGCGTGGCAGGAGCTCTATCGACAAGGGCGGGCGTTCATCCGGCTGCAGACCAACTTCTCAGCCAGTCAGAACGATCCGCAGCTGCCGATGCTGCGCGAGCGGCTGAAGAACCAGTTCCCCTTCTTCGGCTCCGACATGCTGATGACCGGCGGCATCGGGGAATCAGCCGCGCCGGGCGACGGCGTCGGGGAGGTCTGGCTCGCCGCGCAGAAGCTGGTGGCCGAGGCGCGGTGGCGCAGCGAGAGCCACGCCCTGACCCTCGCCAATCTCGAAAACGAAGTGGCCGGATACGAGAAGGTGCACGCCGAGTTTCCCATCACCGATCTCCGGTGGGTAATCTCGCACGTGCCGTTTGCGACACCGGATCTGCTGAATCGCCTGAAAACGATCGGGGCCGCCGTGCAGCTCACCGGCTGGCGCTACCTGCAGGGAACGGCCACCAACAACGGGTCGCCGTTCCGTCTGGTGCTCGAGAACGGCATCCGCGCCGGGCTGCATTCGGATTCGGCACACATCTCGCCGCTCAACCCATGGCTCCACCTGTATTACGCGACGACGGGCGTCAACGCGGCGGGGGAGTTGATCAACGGCGACCAGAAGATCTCCAGGCAGGACGCGCTTCGGCTGTACACGCGGGAGAACGGATGGTTCCTGCGGATGGAGCAGAAACTCGGCTCGATCGAACCCGGGAAGCTGGCCGACCTGGCGGTTCTGAGCGACGACTACTTCACCGTACCCGACGATCAGATCAGACGCATCCGGTCGGTGATGACGGTTGTCGATGGAAAAATCGTTCACGATGCGGGCGTGCTGAAGTAGCATGCTCGAACGCAGCGCACTCATTCGACGAGGGCGCCCATTTGGACGTAGGGCACCCAGTGATGGGTGCCATCGAAAAGGAGCCGCATGGCCAAGAAGAAGACTGCATCACGAGGGAAGAGCAAGACCGCAGGCAAGAAGAAGTCGTCGGGCCGCAAGGCGAACGCGGCGTTCATGGCGCCGGTGACTCCGAGCGACAAGCTCACCCCGGTGGTCGGGTCGAAGCCGATTCCGCGCACCGAAGTGACCAAGCGGCTCTGGGCCTACATCAAGAAGAACAAGCTGCAGGATCAGAAGAACAAGCGCATGATCAAGGCCGACGCCACGCTGAAGCCCGTCTTCGGCGGCAAGGCGACCGTGAACATGTTCGAGATGACCAAGCTGGTGAACAAGCATCTGAGTAAATGAAACCGGGTTTGATCGCCGCTCTTTCCGCGGCGATCGTGTTCGTGGCCGTTGCCGGGACGCCGCCGCTGGTCGCACAGGATCAGAACCGGGAGGTCATCGGCGGCGTTATCGCGCAACAAGAGCGCGCCCGTCGCGGCGGTGGACCGCCGCGGCCGGCGCCGCGAACAGCCACCGGGCGCGTGCTGCTGCAGGGCGCGACGCCGGCGGACAAAGGCGTCTGGCTCCCGGGTCCGGGCATCACTGGCGTCCCCATCAAACCGCTCGATCAGGTGCCGATTCTTCCATGGGCGCGCGGTGTGTTCGCGGATCGCCAGGTCAACGAACTCGAGCCGCACACGCGCTGCAAGCCCTCCGGTGTCGCGCGTGAGTTTCAAACGCCGTATGGTGTCGAGTTCCTCGAGCTGCCCGAGCAGCAGAAGATCTACATCTTCGACATCGGCGGGCCCCACACGTTCAGGACGATCTATATGGACGGGCGCACGCATCCGGTGAACGGCCTGCGCACCGCATACGGCCATTCCATCGGGTGGTGGGAGGGCGACACGCTCGTCTCCGACACGACCCACTTCCACGAGGGCTTCTGGCTCGATCGCAAGGGCCTGCCGCACACCGAACGGCTGCACACCATCGAGCGCTGGACTCGGAAGGACTACAGCACGATGGAGTACTCGCTGACGGTCGACGACCCGGGCGCCTACAGCGCGCGCTGGACGACCAGCGTAATTCTGAGCTGGGAGGCGAACACCGAGCTGTTCGAGTACGTCTGCCAGCAGCAGAACTACGCGCACGAGCTGATGGTCGGGGAGATGAAATCCGTGGACCGCACGACCGTCGTAGTTCCCTGAAATGCAAAATTCAAAATTCAAAATGCAAACCCGGCGACGGCACACGACTCTTTTACATTTTGCATTTTGCATTTTGAATTCCCGCCCGCAATGAGCCTGCGAATCGCGGGCGGGACCGTCTACGATCCTGCCAACGGCGTCAACGGCGAAGTCCGTGATATCTGCATCGACGCCGGTCGCATCGTCGCCTCACTTCCGGCGGGAGCGCCAAGGATCGACGCGCGCGGCATGATCGTCATGCCCGGCGGGGTGGACATCCATTCCCACGTCGCCGGCTCGAGCGTGAACCTGGCGCGTCGTCTGCTCCCGGAGGAGCATGACGCGGATCCGGCACCCAGGCCCGATCTCCTCGACGACCAGCCGCTGGCGCGCTCGGGCACCGGCGGGACGGTGCCCTCGACGTTCACGACAGGCTACCGGTATGCGGGCCTCGGGTACACGACGGTGTTCGACGCCGCCGTCGCGCCGCTGACGGCCAGGCTGTCGCACGCCGAGCTCGACGACACGCCGATCGTCGACGCGGGCTTCTTCGTGCTCATGGGAAACGACGACTACCTGTTCCGGCTGATTGACGCCGGCGAAGGTGCGGCCGCCCGCGACTACGCGGCATGGCTGCTGGGCGCCGCCGGCGGGTATGCCATCAAGGTCGTGAATCCCGGCGGCATCGAGCTGTGGAAGCAGGGACGCCGCGGCCGCATCGAGCTCGATACGCCTGTCGGATCGAGCCGCGTGACACCGCGCGCCATCCTCGAGACGCTCGTCGGCGCGGCGAATCAGCTGCGCCTGCCGCACGCCGCCCACGTGCACTGCAACAATCTCGGCATCGCCGGCAACGTATCGACGACGCTCGAGAGCATGCGGGCGGTTGACGGCCACCGGGCCCATTTCACGCATCTGCAGTTTCACAGCTACGGCGTCGATCCCGAGGGCCGCTGGCGCTCGGGCGCGCGCGAGATCGCCGAATACATCAACGCTCACCCCAACATCACCGGCGACGTCGGGCAGGTCCTCTTCGGTGCCGCGACCACGCTGACGGCCGATGGTCCCGTCGAGTACCTGCTGCACAAGAGCACAGGCCGCAAATGGGTGAACGTGGACGTCGAGCTCGAAACCGGCTGCGGCATCGTCCCCTACGCATATACGGAAAAGGCGGCGATCGCCGCGCTGCAATGGGTGGTCGGACTCGAGCTGTTCCTGCTGTCATCCGATCCGTGGCGCGTCGTGCTGTCCACGGATCATCCGAACGGCGGGTCGTTCATGGCTTACCCGGAACTGATCCGGCTGCTCATGGATCGCACCTACCGCGACGAGCAGCTGGCCCGCGTGAACCCCAGGCTGCTGGCCGGAAGCGCGCTCGCGGACGGTCTGCCGCGCGAATACACGCTGGAGGAGATCGCCATCGTGACCAGGTCGGGTCCGGCACGGCTGCTGGGCCTCCGGGGCAAGGGTCATCTCGGCGCCGGAGCGGACGCAGACGTCACGGTCTATAACGTCGAGGAGAATGTCGCCGAGATGTTTCGGACGCCGCGGTACGTCGTCAAAGCGGGCGCGCTCGTCGTCGAGGAGGGCCAGCTCCGGCGCGCACCGGCCGGGCAGCGTCTGCGCGTGCAGCCGGAATTCGATCGCCGGATCGAATCCGGGTTGCGGCGCTACTTCGATCAGTACGCGACCGTGTCGTTCGATCACTATCCGGTACGCGTGCCCGGCGCGCCGTGCGCCATCGCGGGCTGACGTGGAGATCCGCGGCGTTTTCATCCAGGACACGTTTGCCGAGGCGTTCGGCATGCGTGGCACGCGTCTGGTCATCACCGCGCGCACGCACAAGTGGGCGCGCGAGGCGGCGCTGAAGCTCACCGGTTTCGCGACCTCGGTCATCGCCTGCAAGTGCGAGGCGGGCATCGAGCGCGAGCTCGCGCCGGCGGAGACACCGGACGCGCGTCCCGGGGTGTCGGTTCTCTTCTTCACGATGGACATGGACAGCCTCGGCAAGCGGCTGACCGAACGCATCGGCCAGACGGTGCTGACCTGCCCGACGGCGAGCTGCTTCGACGGTCTTCCCGGCGCGGCCGATCGGTTGCCCGCCGGGCGCGCGCTGCGCGTGTTCGGCGACAGACTGCAGATCAGCAAGGTCGTCGGCGGCGAGCGGTACTGGCGCATCCCCGTGATGGAAGGCGAATGCCTCGTGCAGGAGAGCTTCGGCGTCCAGAAAAAGGGCGTCGGCGGCGGCAACTTTCTGATCCTGGCCGAGACCGCCGACAAGGGACTGTCCGCGGCCGAAGCTGCCGTTCGGGCGATCGAGGGAATGCCGGGTGTGATCCTGCCATTCCCCGGCGGCGTGGTGCGCAGCGGCAGCAAAGTCGGCGCCCGCGGCTACAAGGGGATGATCGCGTCGACCAACGACGCGTACTGTCCAACCGTTCGCCCGCGCACGAAAACCGAATTGCCCGACGGGGTCAATGCCGTGCTCGAAGTCGTGCTCGACGGGCTCGACGCGCCGGCGATCAACCGTGCGATGCGTGCAGGAATCGACGCCGCCTGCCGTCCTGGCGTCAAGGCGATCGGCGCGGGCAACTACGGCGGCAAGCTCGGTCCGTATCACTTTCATCTGCGGCAGGTGATGGCCGATGCGTGAACATGGGCCGCGGAGGTCGTCGATTTCTTATCCGATCGTGGCGCGGACGTTGTCACGTCCGCGAAGCGCGCCTGACCGCGGGGTCCCCATCGCGCCAGCGCGATGGGGTGGCGTGGCGCGCCCCGCGATCTTCGAAACATGAGCGATGTCGTTCGACTGACGCTCCGCACCGCGATCGATCAATCGATCGAGATCGACGGCCTGACGCCGGATCGTGTGGCGACGCTCTCCGAAGCTGAGATCGCGGGCCTGCCTGTTCTCGCCGGCTCGCGCCGCGCGTCGCTTGGCGACTTCTTCACTGTCGATGGGGAACGATCGGACCGTCTCCAGATCGAAGGAGACCTTCGGCGCGTTGACGGGCTCGGCGCCGGCGCCGCAGGCGGTGAACTGCTGATCGTCGGTTCCGCCGGACGACGTGTCGGCGCGGGCATGAGGGACGGATGGATCGACGTGCGCGGAGATGCCGGCGATGACGCTGGCGTCGGGATGCGGGGGGGTGCCCTTCGAATCACCGGCGATGCCGGCGAGCGGCTTGGTGCGGCACTGCCTGGGGCGTCGAAGGGCATGACCGGCGGCGAGATCGTCGTCAACGGTTCCGCCGGCGCGGACGCGGCAGCACGCGTGCGCCGGGGTCTGATTGCGGTTGGTGGAGACGCCGGTGCCAACGCCGCGCGGGCCATCATTGCCGGCACGCTGGTCGTCTTCGGCCGGACGGGCCCTGAGCCCGGCCGCGGCAGCAAGCGCGGCTCGATCGTGGCGCTCGGCCCGATCGATATTCCGGCGACCTACGAGTACGCCTGCACGTATCAGCCGGCCTACGTGCGGATGCTGCTGACCTACCTGTATCGCCGCTATGGCGTCGCATCGCCGGACGGGTCGCTCGACGGGCCCTATGCCCGGTACTGCGGCGACGCCGGAGCACCCGGCAAGGGCGAAATCCTCGCGTATACTCCGGGCAACAGGTAACTCCCTTGTAGTGTCCGCCTTCAGGCGGACCTGTTCTCCAGAGGCGCCGTATGCGAATGACCGTCCGCGTCCTCGTCGTTGCCGCCCTCCTGTTCACTCCGTCCCGCGCCCTGGCCGCGTGCGCTGATCTCGCACGGTCGGTTCTGCCGACGACGACGGTGACGAGCGCCGTGGTGGTCGCGGCGGGAACGTTCAAGCCCTCGGCGGGACCGGCGGCGACTGCGGCGGTCTACGCCAGGCTGCCCGAGTTCTGCCGCGTGGCCGCGACGCTGCGTCCCTCGGCCGATTCCGACATCAAGATCGAAGTCTGGCTGCCCGCGGCGCAGTGGAACGGCAAGTTCCAGGCGATCGGCAACGGTGGCTGGGCCGGATCGATTCCGTACGCGCAGATGGCCGCGGCGCTCGCGGATGGTTACGCGACAGCGGGCACCGACACCGGACACACCGGCGGCACGGCGGCGTTTGCCGTCGGCCATCCAGAGAAGGTCATCGACCTCGGCTATCGCGCCGTGCACGAGATGACCGTGCAGGCGAAGGCGCTGATCAACAGCTTCTACGGCCGTGCCCAGCAGTTCTCACTCTGGAACGGCTGCTCGCAGGGTGGTCGCCAGGGCATTACCGCTGCCGTTCGCTACCCGGCCGACTTCGATGGCGTGATTGCCGGCGCGCCGGCGGTGAACTGGATGCATCTGCATGCCGGCCGCATGGCGGCGAACCGGGCGGCGAATCGCAGCGAAGCGGCGACGATTCCCCCGGACAAATATGCCCTTGTCCACAACGCCGTGATGGCGGCGTGCGACATGAACGATGGCGTGAAGGACGGCCTCATCGAGAACCCGCTGGCCTGCCGGTTCGATCCGAAAGTGCTGCAATGCGCGGGCGCCGATGCCGCCAGCTGTCTCACGCCGCCGCAGGTGGAATCGGCGCGCTCGCTGTATGCGCCGGTGCTCGATCCGAAAACAGGGCAGGAGGTCCTCCCTGGTCTCGCGCCGGGCGCGGAGCTGGGGTGGGCCACTGCCGCGAGCGTGCGGCCGGTGAGCACCGCCCTCGACGCGTTCAAGTACATCGTGTTCGCGGATCCCAACTGGGATCCGGCGACGTTCAACCCCGCAACCGACATCGAGCGGACGCTGCGCGCCGACTCGAACGACGTGCTGAACTCGAGCAGCACCGATCTGAAGGCGTTCTTCGATCGCGGCGGCAAGCTGCTGATGTATCACGGCTGGTCCGACACGCAGGTTACGCCGCTCAACTCGATCAACTACTTCCAGAAGGTCGTCTCGCGTTTCGGGCCGCAGATCGCCGGCACGTCCATTCAGCTGTACATGGTCCCTGGCATGAATCATTGCTTCGGCGGCCCCGGCACCGATGTGTTCAACAAGGTCGCCGCGATCGAGCAGTGGAGGCTCGCGGGGACCGCGCCTGAGCGGATTCCGGCGAGTCATGTGACCAACGGCGTGGCAGATCGCACGCGGCCCCTGTGTCCCTTTGGCCGGGTTGCCAAATGGACCGGATCGGGCAGCACGGACGACGCGGCGAATTTCGCGTGCGTCGCCGGGCCTCCACCGCCATCGCCGCGTTAAAGCCCCGCAGCGGAATGCTGATCGTCCTCAGCGGCTTGCCCTGTGTCGGCAAGACGACAATCGCGCGCGAGCTTGCGCGGGCGACGGGCGCGGTGCACCTGCGGATCGACTCGATCGAGCAGGCACTGCGCAGGGCAGGCTATCGCGTCGAGGGTGAGGGATACGATGTCGCCTACGCGGTGGCGGAAGACAACCTCCGTGCGGGCCGCACGGTGATTGCCGATTGCGTCAATCCATGGCCCCTCACCCGCAGCGCCTGGCGCTCCGTGGCTGAACGCGCCGGCGTGGCCGCACTCGACGTCGAGATCATCTGTTCCGACACGGCCGAACACAGGCGCCGCGTCGAAGCGCGCGAGCCGGATATCGCGGGCCACGCGCTGCCCAGCTGGCAGGATGTCATCGGGCGCGACTACCACGACTGGGATCGCGATCGGCTCGTGGTGGACACGGCGGCGGCCGACGTGACCGCCTGCGTGCACGCGATCGTGGCCCGGCACCGCAACCTTCGAACAGGCTGCTGAAGCAGCTCGAGCGTGGACGGCTTGACCGCTGCGGAGCCTTGCCGTAGCCTACGTGTCGAAGGTTGAGGCAACGAAGGTTGAGGCGTCGATGACATCCACGCGGTTTCCCATTCCCCAGGGCACGCTCGACATGCTGATCCTGCACGTGCTGTCGCTCGAGGCGCTCCACGGCTATGCCATCGCCCAGCGGGTGCAGCAGATCTCGCGCGACACGGTGCGCATCAATCAGGGCTCTCTCTACCCGGCGCTGCATCGTCTGGAACAGAAACGCTGGCTGAAAGCCGAGTGGCGCCAGTCGGAGACGGGCCGCGAGGCCAAGTTCTATGCGCTCACCAAGGCCGGCAACAAGCAGCTGGCGCTCGAGAAGGAAAGCTGGGACCGGCTCACGATGGCGGTGCGGCTGATCTTCAACGAAGGCAGCTAGACGTGGCCAGACTCTTCAATCTGTTCCGCCGGCGGCGCGACCGGCTGGAGCGCGACCTCGATCGCGAGCTGCAGTACCACGTCGATCGCCGGGTCAACGAGCTGACCATGGCCGGCCTGAACGAGGCTGACGCCCGCCGACGGGCGCGGGTCGAGCTCGGCGGCGTTGCCCAGGTGCAGGAGGCCGTGCGCGACGCATGGATACATCAGTGGCTCGATGCGTGTGTCCGGGACGTCCGCTATGCGATGCGGAGCCTGCGCAAGAGCTGGGGCTTCACCTTTGGAGCCGGCGCCGTCCTCGCGCTGACCATCGGCGCGAACGTCGCGATCTTCTCGGTCGTCAATAGCGTCCTGCTTCAGCCGCTCCCGTATCCCGACGCTGAACGCCTCGTTTCGATTGAGACGGTATGGACCAACACCGGACGCGCCAGTCAGGATGTGTCCGGGCCGGACTTTCACGACTGGCGGGCGCGGAGCGACGTCTTCGAGACGATGGCGGTGTACAGCGGCGGAGACAACGCCGGGGACAACAGCACCACCCGCGTTGGCGACCGCGCGGTGTTTGCCAACGCCCGATACGTCTCCGAAGATTTCTTTGCAATCTTCGGCCAGGCCGCGTCCGCGGGACGTCTGCTGACCGGGCAGGACATCCCGGCAGAGGGCCCCGATCCGGTTCCGGCGGTTGCCGTCGTCGCGCATCGGTGGGCAGTGACACACTTCGGCAGCGCTCAAGCCGCACTCGGGAAGAACATCAGCCGGTCCGGCCGCCTGGAGATCGTCGGAGTGGCGGCGCCGGGATTCAGTTATCCGCGTGCGGTTGATTTCTGGCTACCCTGGCCGACGACTGAGAGAGAGAGTCAGCGCGGCCAGTACAACTACCGGGCGATTGCGAAACTCAAGCCGGGCGTGGACCTCGCGCGCGCGCAGGCGCAGATGCGCACGATCGGCGAGGCGCTCGCGCGGCAGTATCCGGAGGATCGCCTGAAGACGGTGCGCGTGATGTCGCTGCACGAGCGCGTCACCGGCAACCTTGAAGCGACGTTGTGGATCCTCATGGCCGCCGTGGGCGTCGTGTGGGTCATCGGCTGCGTCAATATCGCGAACCTCCTGCTGGTGCGGGCCTCGAACCGGATGCGTGAGATGGCGCTTCGCGCCGCGCTCGGCGCCGGCCGAGGCCGCGTGATACGGCAACTGCTCACCGAAAGCTGCGTGCTCGCTGGCGCCGCCGCGCTGACGGGTCTCGTGCTGGCGTCGATGCTCATGCAGGGAGTCGTCGCGCTGGCACCAGCCGACCTGCCCCGGCTGGACGAGGTGCGGATGGATGTGACCGTGGTCCTCTTCGCGCTCGGACTCTCGCTGGTCTCCACGATGATCTTCGGCCTCGTGCCGGCACTCCACGTGTCGCGGCTCGACCTGTCGGACGGGCTGAAGCAGGGCGGATCGAAAGCCACGGGATCGAGGACTGCCACTCGGCTCCGTTCGGCGCTGGTCGTGGCCGAAGTGGCGCTGTCGGTGGTCCTCCTGGCGGCCGCGGGGCTGCTGCTGCGATCGTTCCAGGCGCTCCAGGATCAGGATCTCGGCTTCACGACGGAGCGCGTCCTGGTGGCCAACACGGAGTACCCCGTTGGAGAGGACGGCGCAGAGATACCGGCACGCATCAGGTTCTATCAAGCTGTGCTCGACCGTCTGCGTGCCGTGCCCGGCGTGCGTAGCGCCGCGGGCGCGGCCTACCTCGGGATGGGACGGGAGCCGAGGGCGCCTCGCGACTATTTCATTGAGGGGCAGCCGGAGCGGCTACCCGGGGAGCGGCCGCAAGCCGAGCACTACGCGATCACGTCGGACTACTTCAAGACGCTGGCGATTCCGGTCCTGGGCGGGCGTGACTTCGCTCCCACCGACACGAGGGACCGCCCAGGCATTGCCATCATCAACCAGACGCTGGCACGCGTGGCCTTTCCAGGCGCATCGCCGCTCGGAAAACGTTTGCGGATCAGCAACCGCGGGCCCTGGATGGAGATCGTCGGCGTTGTCGGCGACACCCGTTGGCAGGATCCGATGCAACCCGCGCCGCCGGTGTTCTTCACGCCATCGACGCAGGGCTGGGGAAATTCGCTGGCGATCCTGGCTCGGACCTCGGTGGACGAACGGTCGCTGGTCAGCACGCTGCGGACGTTGCTGAACGAGGCCGATCCCACCGTCCCCATTCAGTTCGAGACCCTCGAGGAGCTGTTCGGCGCCAGGCTGACGTATCCGCGCTTTCGCACGCAGGTGATTGGATTGTTTGCGGGCGTTGCCGCCTTCCTGGCCGCCGTGGGTATCTTCAGCGTGCTCGCGTACCTCGTGGGGCAACGGACGCGGGAACTGGCGGTCCGCCGGGCGCTGGGCGCCTCGGCCGCCAATGTCATCGGCCTCATCATGGCTCCGGGGCTGCGGCTGGTTGCAGCCGGCCTCGTCCTCGGCCTTGCCGGCGCAGCCGCCAGCGCGCGGCTGCTCAGCGGACTGCTCTACGAAATTACGCCGTGGGACGTCAGAGCGTATGTCGGGACGATCGCTGTACTCGGGGGTGTGGCCCTGTTCGCCATCCTCGTGCCCGGGATCAGAGCCGCCACGATTCCGCCGGTGACCGTGCTCCAGCAGGAGTAGCTCGGGACGAGGACGACTAATCGTCGGCCGGCCGCTGCGCCGAGTCGATGACCAGTACGTCCACGCCTGCACGCTGCGCCTCGAGTTTCAGTCCGAGCTGTTCCTGGACGGCCGTGGCCAGCGACGGGCCGTCCGCGTCGTTCCACCGAAGCTCGAGATCGAAGGCACCGTTCAACCCGGTTCTGTCCACGACGAACCTGTCCGTCATAATCGACAGGTTCCTGGCCAGGTCGGTCATCTGCTTCGCCGACATCCTGAGCACGTTGTTGTTGATGTTGATCCCGCATCGCGGCCCGCCGAATGACGGCGGCGGAGGTGCGGCGCCAGATTTCACGGCGGCCGCGATCGTTTCGCAGTCGACTGTGGACGGTTTCACTTGCGGACCGAGCCGTCCGTCGGCACGCGCAAGAACCAGGGCGTACACAGGCAGCTCTCGCGTCTCGCGATGTGTCAGCAGCTTGAATCGGTCGGCAAGCAGCGTCTCCATCATCCCCAGGAGCTGGTCGAACGGCGCATCGCCGGCGGCCTTCGCGACGATATCCCAACGATCTCTGTCGACCCACTCGGGGCCCCCGACAATCTGATACCGCTGCAGCCTGTGCACCTGCCGGATGATGTTGAGCAGCGAATGGTTCGTCACCAGCATCCGTCCGCCGGGCTCCCCATTCATGGACGACAGTTGGCCGACGGACACGTTTTTCCTGATGGAAGCGACGTCGAACGAAGGCCGCTGCGCTGGTGGAACCGCGACAGACCGCGGTTCCGGCGAGGCCTGTTCGGTTGCCGCGATGCGCACGTCCCTGATCGTGCCTATCGGGGCAATGCCGAGTACGACTCCGGTCGCGACAAGCGCGGTGATGGCGATGGAGCGCCGGCCGGCGCGGCCTCGCGGCCGCGACTCGTCGAGCAGCGCCCGGATTCGCATCGGCAGGTCCCGGCGATTGGCCATCGCGATCACGTAATTGCGCTCGCCTGCGACGAGTCGCTGTGCAAACGTCAGGAGCAGATCCGCGTACGCGGTTGCCTCACGTTCTCGCACCACCGCATCGTCCGCCGCACGTTCCGATTCCAGTCGAAGCCGGCGCCACGTCATCCAGGCCAGCGGATGGAACCAGTAGAGTCCGCAGACGGCGCGCGCGAAGCAATCGGTTGCCCAATCGTGTCTCCGCACGTGTTCGAGTTCGTGGATGGCCGCTCGTTCGAAGTCTTGTGCGTCCCAGCGCGTCGCATCGGCGGGGAACAGAAGGACCGGACGCCATACGCCACACGTGACGGGACCGGGCAGGCTGTCATGGACGCACACGTCTACGTGGCGGCGAATCCGGGCAGCGGTGACGAGCCGCTCCATACGCTTCTGCCCGCGCGGCCACTGCCGGGCAGCCATACGCAGCCGGCGCGTCTGCCACAACCCGGCAATCAAGGGGAGCAGCGCGAACGTCGCTCCGAGCCCCTCCACGACCAGCACCGCCTGCGTGATTGGCACCGATGCGGAGGACACCGCCGCGGACGGAGTAACCGCGGTACCGGCCGAAGGTGTGAACGCAACGTCGGCCTCGAGGTCCGGTGTAACCGACGGGACGGTCATGGACCCCTGAAAGGGCAACGGGACCGACAAGACGGGTAACACGAGCGCGGCTATCGGCAGTGCAAAAACCGCCGCACAGACGGCGAGCAGCAGGAGATGACGGACTGCCGCGCGCGACCGGCGAAGAAAGCGGAGCGCGCCAAGCCCAAGCGCCAGGATCACGGTCGCCTTAATGGCGATAGATGCAATGAATGCCCCCGTCATGACTTCCTCTCTTTTGCCTTGTCGATTTCCCGCCTCAACGCGTCGAGGTCGCCCTCCTCGAACGAGCCAGCGCGAACCAGCGCCGTCAACATCTGGCGCAACGAGCCACCGAAGAAGGTGTCGACGTACTGCTGTAGCGCATTGCGCTTTTCGACGCGTGGGGAAGCCGTCGCTGAATAGACGTAGCGGAGGCCGTCCTGCTGATGGCGCAGGTAGCCCTTGGCTTCGAGCCGTCGCAGCATGACGCGCACCGAGGCATCGCCTGGCGGATCGGAGAGCCGCGCGCGGATCTCGGCCGCCGTGGCCCGGTTTCCGAGCGCAAAGATGGCGTGCACGATTTCGCGTTCGCGGCGTGAGAGCCGATTCGTGGTCGGTGTCGCCACAGCGCTCCTAACGTGAGACAGATGTCGCACCTTACAAGAGACAAATGTCACATGTCAAGCGGTTCGCGCAGGGGCGGTGACATGCCAGTCGATCCTGAGCAGGCGTGCCGGGCGGCCGGCGGATTCGAGATACCTGCTGTCGCGTACCGAGGTCCGCCTAAAGGCGGACACTACGCGGTTATGGTCCGCCTGAAGGCGGACACTACGAACGGGGTTACTCCATCACGACGAAGGTAAGCCGCGGGAACGCCACGGTGCTCGCAATCGAGTCGATGATGTTGATCTGGCACGTGTAGGTGCCCGGCTTGAACTGCTCCGCGGGAACCTCGAACTGGAAGATGACGGCGCGGCGGTTGGGCTCGTCGATCGTCGTGCGGTCCACCACCGGTGTCTCGAACACCTTCACGCCGCCGCGGTAGAACGCGAGGCTCGTCCGCAGGTCGGGACGCTGCTCGGCGACTGCCGGATCGTAGACCTCATAGTAGAAGTAGACCTTCTGGTTCCGCCCGACGGCCCGGGTCAGGTTCGGGAGCAGCTGCACCCCGTCGCGAACCAGCGGATTCTCGGTGCGTCCGCCCGCCGCCTTCTGCACCTGCGTGCTCATCACCACCGAGCTGACCTTCATCGACGGCCCGGTCATCTGCGGCACGAAAATCGGTGCCTCGAACGACCCGATGCTTCCGCCCGTGTTCTCGCGCACGACCACCTTCGCGATGAAGCGGCCCGGCGGAAGCGTCACGCCGGACTGATAGAAGACCTGCCGGCCGGCAAGCGTCTCGGCGCCGCCCGACGGCACTTTGATCGTCTCGCGCAGACGGCCGATGACGCGTCCCTGTTCGTCCCGCACCTCGCCCTTGACGTCGAGCTGGACCTCGGTGGCCTTGTCCGCCACCGGCACCGCAAATCCCGGGACCGCCAGCGCGATAGGCACATAGAAGCGGTCGTTACCGCCGCGTGGGTTGCCCCGCTCCGCGGGCGTGCCTGGCTGGCGGAAATACCCGGTGCCGACCACCAGCGGTACATCGGTCGACGACACAGCGGCCGACAGCTGATCGTCGAGCAGCGCTTCGCGGTCGCGGTTGTTGGTGTTCGCGAAGCTGCGGCCGGCGTAATAGCCCGGACGTGATTCGACGCGAAGGCTCTTCAGATCCGGCCGGTTGACGCGGACCTGTATGCGCCGGAATCTCCCGTCGCGCGCCGGGTTCGTGCTCGTGTAGCCGAGAAGGTAGTACGCAGCGAGATCGTTCTGCACGCGCGCGAACGCCTCGCCGAAATCGTTCGAGTCGGTGAAGCTCCGCCCGCCGGTGTCGGCCGACAGCGTGGTGAGCGTCTCCTGCGTCTGGTTGAGCTGCTGAAAGCCTCGCATGCCGCCGCCCGTCAGGAGCGAGCGTCCGTTGCCGCGGTTCGCCGCCGAACCGCCGGCGGAGACAGCCTGCAGCCCGCGCGTATCGACCGCGTAGATCGACACGTTGCCGCGGTTGCAGGTGCTGGTCGCAGAACGGAGCTCGATCTGGTTGTCGTCCCCGCTTCGCCGCATGCCGGCGCTGAAGTAGAGGAGTGCCTTCTTCTGCTGAATCGGCGTCAGCTCCTGGCACACTGTCTTCAACGCCCTGAGGCGTACGTCGTTGTTGAACTCCTGGAAGGCGTCCGCCTCGGTCGTGGCCGACGACGCTTCCGCCGACTCCGCCGCTTCCGCTTCGGTCGCCGCCGTTGCAACGGCCTGCGGATCGACCTCGGTGCCTTCGTTGTAGGCGAGCGCCTGCAGCGCGCCGAGCGCGTCTTCCTTGCTCGACGTGAAATCGGTCAGCACGTTGAGCCGGGAGCCGATCGTGATGATGGCAACGAGATCCGCACCGGTCATCTTGGTGCCGACCCAGTCGCGGGCGTCGACGACGGCGCGCTGCACGTCCTCGGGCTGCATCGAGCTGACGTCGAACACCATCGTGAGCATCCGCCGGTTGTTCAGGCTGGTCGTGTCGGTGGCGGGAGCCGGCGCGGCGGCGGACGTGGCGCTGGCGGCACGTGCGGCCTCGGCACGCACCTTGTCCTCCAATCCGTCGAGGAGCTGAATATCGGGCGCGCCCGCCGGAGCCGCTTCGCTGATCTCCTGGAAGGAGAAGGTCGAGATCGTCTGCGGCTTGCCGTCCTCCGAGACGACGAAGTCCTTCGCCGTCAGCCCGCGCACCACGTTTCCCGCCGCGTCGCGAACCACGACGTCCACCGACACGATGGTGACGCCGGCGGAGCTTTCGAACCTCGGCGTGTCGGGCGGCTGCTGTTGCTGCTGCGCGGATGGAGCGATCGCCCCCGCCGCGAGCGCGAGCATGAGTGCCAATGCCGACACACGGAGGCGCCGAGGCACCGAGGAGCCAGTGGTTGCTCGCCTCGGTGCCTCAGTGTCTCGGTGTGTGGTGCCCGTCATTGTCACTGCCTTTCAGGGGCTAGAACCGGAACTGCAGGTTCAGCGTGGCACGGCGTTGACCAGTGACGCTGCGTATCTGCCCGAAGGTCAGCGAGTTGACGTTCGTGTCCACGCCGGAATAATTGGCGAGGTTCAGGATGTTGCTGACCCGCATATTGACGTTGACGCTGCGGTTCCCACCCAGCTGGACCTGCCGGTTGAAGGTCATGCTCAGGTCCTTCGAGCCGGGCCCGATGATGATGTTGCGCGGCGACGAGCCGAACTCGCCGGCGACAGGCACCGAGAACGCGGCAGTGTTGAACCACTGATCGATCGACGGATCCCCGATCGAGATCGGGTCGCCGTTGTAATCCGCGCGAAGTGCTCCGTTGATGCCGCTGGCGATATCGCGCGACGCGCCACTCACGGTCACCGTCTGCGGCCGGCCGGAATTGGCGGTGAAGTTCGCGCTCACCCGCCAGCCGCCGGCGATCCCGGCAAACAGCCCCCCGTTGCGAAGCCACCGTTCGTTCGGCCCGAACGGGAAGCGATAGTTCGCGCTGGCCTGAAAGCGATGCCGCTGTTCGAAGCTGGACCTCGCCCATTCGGCGTCGATGTTCCGATCGTCCTGCGCGACGTTGCCGGTGCCGCCGCCCCCTCCGCCGCCGCCGATTGACGGCGAGTTGTCGCGTGACTTCGCGAACGTGTATTGCACGTCGTAGCCGAATCCGCGCGACTCGTTCTTCCTGAGCTGCAAGGTGGCTGAATCGAGCACCGACCGGCCCTCGGATGTCGTCCAGGTGAAGGGCTGGACGCCTTCGATACGCAGCCCGTCGGCATCGCGGTTCGGCGCGCGCACGATCTCGAGGTTCGAACCGATCGTGTGCCCATACTGCGCCGAGAACTGGTAGGTGCGGAACAGCGTGCGCTGCACGCCGAACACCGCCTGCCGGACGGTGCCGACGACGTAATCCCGGTCGATGCCGTAGTTGTTGCGGGTCTCGGTGATGTCGATGCCGGTGAGGGCGTCTTCCAGCAACAGCGCCCGGCTCAACCCGCCGATGTTCGTGCCCGTCGTGGCAAACGGGGGCTGCTGCGCGAGTCGGCGCGCGATCCCCGAGTAGGTGCTGTCGTTGTACTGAATCTCCCAGCTGCCGCGGAATTGCAGCTGCGCCGGACCACGCCATGCGGCCGACAACCGCGGAGAGACGTTGTTGGTGTCCTTGTCGATCAGCGCCCGCGGAAACGACCCCGTGAACGCGCCGTCCCCGCCGGAGAGAACCGGCGCCGCGTCCGAGAAATCCGACGTGACGTCGAGGTTGACGAGCCGGCCGTTCTCCTCGACGAAGGGATACCTCAGATCCCAGCGCATGCCCAGGTTCAACGTCAGGTTGCCGCGCAGCCGCCACTCGTCCTGAAAGAAGAAGCCGAGGTCCCGTCCGGTCAGCGTCGTCTCGCCGGGGCCGTAGGCGATCGAGGCCTGCTGCGGCATCCCGAGCAGGAAATCGGCGAAGTCGAACCCGGTCAATCCGCCGAGGGCGCCGCCATTGGCCGTATAGATCCCGGTGAACACGAACGAGCCGTTGGCATTGCTCTCGTTGTTGGTCGTCGTCTTGTCGTAATTGAACACGCCGCCCGTCTGAATCTGGTGCCTGCCGAACGGGCGGCTCCAGGTCACATTCGTGCCGACGCGATCGCCGACCGAACGTGATGGGTTCACGTCGCTCAGTCCGGTAATACTCGAAAAGCTCAGTCGCGGCAGCCCCCAGGCAAATGGGCTGTCCGAGACACCCTCGATTCCAATCGCATCGGACACGTTGGTGACGCCGCTGAACTGGTTGATCGAGCCTGACGACGAGTGGTTGTAGTTGGACGACAGGCGGAACTGGTTGCGGCCCCGCTGGATGTTGAACTGCGGCGAGATGCTGTAGTTGCGCGTTTCGCGGGCGCCTCCCAGCGTGGTGAACACGTTCAGCTGATCGCTGTCCGACTGCTGGTACTGGACGTTCACATTCATGTTGACGTTGGTGCGCGTCGCGGCCGCGCCGCGGCCCTGCGCGCCGCGGCCGCCGTTGGCCTGTGGTCCACCGCCTCTCCCGCCCCTCCCGCCCTGCTGGCCGCTGAAGTTGTGCTGCAACCGCAGCTGCAGCTGGTTCTGGCGGGAGTAGTTCGTCGTCGCGCGGTGATAGTTGCGCGTCGTGCCGGGCAGCGTGGCCGTTGGGTAGTACTTCAGCAGCGCCAGCGCCTGCGGGCTGAGGCGGTCCGATGGAATCTGATTGCCCGCGAACGGCTGCCCGGTCAACGGATCGATGAGCGGCGTGCTGACCGATGAGAAGTCACCGGCGCGCATGGCGTCGGTCGGAACGGTCGCGTACTGATCGAACGGGTTGGTTCCCCTGTTGCCTGAAAAGGTGAACTGCACCATCGTCCGGTTGTTCGGGTTGCTGTAGATGCCGGGGATCTTGATCGGAATCTGGGACGAGACGTTGTAGTTGTGGTTCGCGTTCTTCGGTTCGACGCCCTGGACTTCCGAGCGCAGCTGCCGCGGCGCGCTGTTCAGCGCCGAGCCGCTGAAGCCGTAGGTTGACGTCACCTGAATCCGCTGGCCGCCGCGGAAGTTCGGGTTGTTGCCGCGTCCGCCGCCTCGTCCCTGGGCGTTGGGATTGCCTTCGCGTCCGCCTCGTCCCTGGAAGTTCGGATTGCCACCTTCGCGTCCGCCGCGCCCCTGAAAGGCGCCTTCCAGTCCGGCGAAGCCGCCCGGGAAGTTGCGGGGATCGAAATCGGGCGGCAGGAAGTCGCCGCGGTTGATCGCATCACGGCGATCGTTGAGCACGCCGCGGTCCACCCGCGCCGCTTCGCCGGTGACGGCGAACGCGTCGGCCAGCGCTTCGCTGCCGAAGCCGGCGGCCAACACATTCGAGGGATCACTTCCGGACTCGAACAGGCTGGGATCGAGCGAACGGGTGGCCGCGTTTTCGGTGACCTCCAGTGACTCGAAGCGGCGCTGCGCGGCCGCTTCCGCGCTTCCATTCGCGGCGGGAGGTCCACCGGCGCGTCCGTCCGCCGCGCCGGCGCCCCGACCGTTGCGCGGCGCCGAACTGGCCGTCCTCGGCGTCAAC
>JAICQE010000004.1 GCA_025938035.1 Vicinamibacteria bacterium | reverse complement strand
GCCGATGGCGATGATTCAGCTGCCAACGGCGATCTACATGGTCAGCGAGTTCATGAACAGCTTCCGGACGGTCTTCCTCGACGGCCGTCAGCACACCGACCCCGACATCGTCGTCCGCACGTTCAACGGCGAATCGATTGGCCGCTGGGACGGCGACACGCTCGTCGTCGACACGCGTCACTTCCGCGGCGATCACCACTGGATGGACCAGGGTGGCGCGTCCATTCCGGCGGGCGAACAGCTGCGCATCGTGGAGCGCTTCCGGCTCCTCCCGGGCGGCAAGCAGCTGCAGATCGAGTACACGATGACGGACCCCGAGCACTGGGAAGGCGAGTGGAAGAGCACGAAGCGATTCAACCGGGTCAACGACAGCGACATCAAGGAAGTCGTGTGCCTTCCGGATCTGAATGACCACCTGAAGAGCACGCGATCGAAAACGCAGGTTCAATGACAGGCCTCAGGGATCAGGCCGCAGGCCTCAGGGCCTCAGGCCTCAGAGGAATTTCGATGACCCGCTTTATTCTCGCCGCACTCGTCCTTGCGGTCACCGCGTCGCCTGCATTGGCGCAGGTCAGCTTCGTCGGCGACTGGTCGGGCCGCTACCACGAAGATCAACCCGATCGCGTGCCCGGCGAGGAGCCGGGCGACTTCAGCGGCATACCGCTCAACGAAGCGGCGCGCCGGTTCGGCGACGCCTGGGACGTCGCGCGGCATTCGGTGATCGAGCATCAGTGCGCGCCGTACACGCTGCCGTACATGTTCTTCGGGCCAAACCAGTTCCGCATCTGGGAAGAACGCCATCCGGACACGCAGGAGCTGATCGCGATCCAGATGTACATGGGCACGTATCAGCAACGGCGGACGATCTGGCTCGATGGCCGTCCGCATCCGCCCGAATACGCGCCGCATACGTTCATGGGGTTTTCGACGGGCGAGTGGAACGGCGACGTCCTGACGATCACCACGACGCACATCAAGGCCGGCTACTACCGCCGGACCGGGGTGCCGCAGAGCGACCGGTCGACTGTCGTCGAACACTGGATGCGCCACGGCAACCTGCTCTCGCAGGTCACGATTGCGAGCGATCCCGTCTACCTGAGCGAGCCATACATCCGCAGCCAGGAATTCGTGACGATGGAGCGCGGCAACACCAACTGGCTCTACAACTGCGAGTACGTGCAGGAGCTGCCCACCGACAAGAACGACGTGCCTCACTTCCTCCCCGGACAGAATCCATTCATCGGAGAGTTCGCCGCGCGGCACGCGATGCCCGAGGGAGGCGTGCGCGGGGGCGTCGAGACGCTGCTGCCGGAGTGGCGGCCCGGGGCCAAGCCCGTGGCACCACGTCCGAACGCGAACGGAGGTTTCCGGCCCGAGCATCAGCCGTCGAAGCTGGCCGCCGGCGAGGTGAAAGCCGTTCCCGTCCAGGGCAACGTCCACATGATCGTCGGCGCCGGCGCGAACATCGCCGTGCAGGTCGGGCAGGACGGCCTCTTGGTCGTTGACGCGGGTGCGGCGGGAACGAGCGACAAGGTCCTCGCCGCCATCAAGGCCCTCGCGCCGGGCAAGGAAATCCGGTGGATGGTGAACACCACCTTCCGTCCGGATCACACCGCCGGCAACGAGCCGATCTCGAAGGCCGGGCGGACCGTCAACGGCAACACCGCGGACATCATCGCGCACGAAAACGTGGCGGCGCGGATGATCAAGGCGGGCATTCCGGATTCCAGCCGGCCGTTCAAGACGTTCTTCGAATCGGGCCGCGATCTTCCGTTCAATGGCGAAGCCGTAATCATCTATCACCCCGACTCGGCGACGACCGACACGGATTCGATCGTGATGTTCCGCCGGTCCGATGTGATCGCCGCGGGCGACGTGTACAGGACCGACAGCTTCCCGGTGATCGACCCGGACAACGGCGGCACCACGCAGGGGACGATCGACGCCCTCAATCACATCCTGTCGCTGACCGTTCCGAGCAAGATGCTCCAGGAAGGCGGCACCTACGTCATCCCCGGCCACGGCCGGATCAGCGACGAGCACGACGTCGTGATGTACCGCGACATGGTGCTGATTATTCGCGACCGTATCCGCGACATGGTCGAGAAGAACATGACGCTGGAGCAGGTCAAGGCGGCACGGCCGGCGCTGGACTACGAAGGCCGCTACGGGTCCGACACCGGGTCGTGGACGACGGCGATGTTCATCGAAGCGATCTACAAGGATCTCTCCGCTGCCCGGAAGGCCGGTGCGGCGACACGGAGCGCGAGGTAGTTATGCGACGGAACTCCCTTCTCCTATCTACTGCCTCCTTCCTCCTGGTCGCTGCCATTGCATTCGGGCGCTCGGACGTCGCCGCACAGCGCGGCGCGGGTGGTCAGCGTGGTGCGGGCCCGGCCGCCGCGCCGCAGACGGCGCGCACGCGCGGCCCTGTGGACTTCACCGGCACGTGGGTCTCTGTGGTGACGGAGGACTGGCGCTGGCGCATGGTCACGCCGCCGAAGGATCAGAGCGCAGCCGCCAGCATCCCGGTCAACCAGGAGGCGCGCCGGGTGGCCCAGTCCTGGGATCTCGAGGCCGACAACAAGGGTGGCAACCAGTGCCGTGCGTTCGGCGTCGGCGGCATCAACCGTCAGCCGGGACGGCTTCGGATCTCGTGGCAGGACGACAACACGCTGAAATTCGAATACGACGCGGGAACGCAGACCCGGCTGCTGTACTTCGACCGCGCGGCGCAGCCGCCGGCGGAGAAGACGTGGCAGGGCTTCTCGCGCGCCGATTGGGAAGGCCCCGGCGTGGGCCGCGGCGCTGCGCCGGTGGGTGACAACCGCGTGACCGGAGGTGGTTTGCCCGGGGCGGCAGGTGTTCCCGGCGGCGGCGGTCAGGGACTGCGCGGCGGTCCGCCTCCGCGCGGCCAGGCGCGCATCAACACCGGCGCCAATCTGAAGATCGTCACCACGAACTTCCGCGAGGGCTACCTCCGGAAGAACGGCATTCCTTACAGCGAGCAGGCGGTCATTACCGAATACATCCATCGGCTGCCGACACATCCCAACGGCGACAACTGGCTGCAGGTGATCACCATCGTCGAGGATCCGCGCTACCTGACGCAGCCGTACTACACGAGCACGAACTTCCGTCTCGAGCCGAACGACGCCGGCTTCCGGCCGACGCCATGCCAGACTGCGCCGCCGCTGCCGGTGAAGACTCCGTCGAAATAGCGCGGCAGCAATTCAGAATTCAGGATTCAGAATGCAGACATCGGCCTGCATTCTGCATTCTGAACTCTGCATTCCGAATGTCTGACTTCCCCTACCAGATACTCGACGACGTGACGCATCGCCCGTGGCCGATTCCGGAGGGGCCGTGGGTGATGACGCAGAGCTGGCACGATCTCCTGTTTGCCCACTGGCCGGTTGACGCGCGGGCCCTGCAGGAAAAGCTGCCGGCGGGTCTCCCGCTCGATACGTTCGACGGGCAGGCGTGGATCGGCGTCGTCCCGTTTCGCATGACGAACGTCGCGCCGCGCGGCGTGCCCGCCGTCCCGTTCGTCTCGTCCTTCATCGAGTTGAACGTGCGCACGTACGTCACGCTGCACGGCAAGCCGGGCGTCTATTTCTTCAGCCTCGATGCGAACAGCGCGCTCGCGGTTGCGGCGGCGCGCGCCCTGTTCGGTCTGCCGTACTACACGGCGACCATGCAGATCGAGCGGCGCGGCGCGCAGCTCGTCTACACCAGCGCGCGCGAGACTCGCATGGACGGCATCGCGGAGTTCGCCGCGACCTACCGGCCAATCGGCGCCACGGTGACGCCGCAACCCGGCTCGCTCGAGTACTTCCTCAGCGAGCGCTACTGCTTGTACACCGTGGACAAAGACTTCCGTGCGAAGCGGCTGGACATTCACCACCTGCCCTGGCCGTTACAGGCCGCGGAGGCCACGATCGCGGTGAACACGATGGCCGACGCCGCCGGCATCCGCCTGCCGGCCACCGCGCCGCTGCTGCACTTCGTGCGCAGGCAGGACATGGTGGCGTGGCCGTTGCGGGACGCCTGACTAGTTGGATAGTTAGATAGTTAGATAGTTAGTAGTTCGTAGTTAGTTCGTAGTTAGTTCGTAGTTAGTTCGTAGTTGGACATTCGTAGTTCTACCGCTAGCACAAACTGCGTACCCGCGCCGGCGGGGACGTTGCAGTTTCTCAAACCCTCCGCGGCACAAGTGGCTGAAACCCGCTTGAATTCGCACGCGAACGAAACGTGCATGGCCTTGAGCCATGGCGCACAGCAAAGCGTTTCGTGATCTCATGGTCTGGCAACGTTCGATGGCCCTCGTCCAGCGTATTTACGAAATCAGTGCCGCGTTCCCAAGGGATGAACGATTCGGTCTCACCGCTCAGATCAGGCGGGCCGCAGTGTCGGTGCCGCCGAACATCGGCGAAGGATCGCGTCGGAAGAGACGGAAGACATTCCTGAATCACCTGGACATCGCGCTCGGCTCCCAGGCCGAAGTGGAAGTCCAGCTTGAAATCGCACAGCGGCTGCGGTTCGTGAAGATGGCTGATTACAAGCAGACGCAGATTGCGGTGGAAGAGATTGGCCGGATGCTGAATGGGCTCATCGTTTCGCTTCAGCCCGATGGCGACGCCGAACTATGAACTCCGAACTACCAACTACGAACCAACTACGAACTATCTAACTATCCAACTACCGACTAACCGCGCTACCATCCCGCCGGCTTGTCCTTCGACACAACCAGGTGGAGCGTGATCGCGGCGGCGCGTGGAACGGATCCGGAGGCTGCCCGGGCGGCGCTCTCGACGCTCTGCGAGGCGTACTGGTACCCGCTCTATGCATTCATCCGCCGCTGGGGCGCCGACCCCGATGCGGCGCGCGATCTGACGCAGGGATTCTTCGCGTCGCTGCTGGAGCGCCGCGATATCGAGCAGGTGCGGCCGGAGCGTGGCCGCTTCCGCACGTTCCTCCTCGCCTCGGCCAAGCACTTCCTGCTCAATGAAGCAGCGCGCGGCCGTGCGGCCAAGCGCGGGGGAGGGGTGTCGCCGCTGCCGCTGGCGTTTGACGAAGCCGAAGGGCGCTATCAGATCGAGCCGGCCGATCTGATGACGCCCGAGACGCTGTATGAGAGGCGGTGGGCGCTGACCATCGTGGAGCGGGTCGTCGCCGCCGTGCAGGCGAAATGGCAGAAGACCGGCCGCGGGACAGAGTTCGACGTACTCAAGACGAGCTTGCTTGGCGAAGGCCCGCCAGGCGGCTACGCGGCCGCGGCGCAGACGCTCGGAACGAGCGAAGGCGCCGTCAAGGTCGCGGTGCACCGGCTGCGCAAGGCCTTCCGGACCGAGCTGCGGGCCGCCATCGCCGAGACCGTCTCCGACCCGGCCGATGTGGACGAAGAGCTGAAATACCTCGAGCGCGCCCTGCGCATGTAACCTTCTGCTCCCGGTTTGTCTAATCACACCGAGGAGAGATTCGTGGAGATCCCAGGCACAACCTGCCCGCGCTGTGGACGACCGCTGGCGGCCGATGCACCGGACGGCCTTTGCGCCGCCTGCCTGCTCCAGGCCGGGGCGGATACGCTCTCGGCCGGATCCGGCTCCACCGACTTCATGCCGACCGTCTCGTCGGCGGTCGCGTCGCGGGTCCTCAGGAGCGCTCCGCGCCTGACTGAAGGGGACCGGTGGGGCAGCTACGCGATCGGACGGCTCCTCGGACGTGGCGGCATGGGCGAGGTGTACGACGCCGAGCATCTGCCGTCGGGCCGGCGCGTCGCACTGAAGGTGTTGAGCAGCCGCCTGCAGAACGCAGAAGAACGCGCGCGGTTCCTCCGCGAAGGCCAGCTCGCCGCGTCGGTCAGTCATCCGCACACGGTCTACATCTTCGGCAGCGAGGAGATCGACGGTACGCCCGTGATCTCGATGGAGCTGCTGCCTGGCGGCACGCTGAAGGATCGTGTCGTCGCGGAGGGCCCGATGCGGCCCGGTGAAGCCGTCGCAGCGGTCATGGAGCTGATCGGCGGCCTGGACGCCGCGGCCGCCGCCGGCATCCTGCACCGCGACATCAAGCCGTCGAACTGTTTCGTCGATCGCGACGGCGTCGTGAAGGTCGGCGACTTCGGTCTGTCGATCTCGACGCTGGCGCGCGATGTCCATCAGCAGCTGGTGACGTCCGGTTTCGAAGGCACGCCGCAATTTGCGCCCCCGGAGCAGCTGCGAGGCGAGCCGCTCGACGTGCGGGCGGACATTTATGCCGTCGGCGCGACGCTGTATTACCTGCTGACCGGCCGGGCGCCGTTCGACGCACCCGATCTGCGCGACCTCTTTGCGAAAGTGACGAAGGAGACTCCGGTTCCGCCGCGTCAGTTGCGGCGCGACATTCCGGCGCGCCTGTCGGCCGTCGTGATGCGGTGTCTGGCAAAGAGTCCCGACAACAGGCCATCGTCGTACCCGGCGCTGGCGGATGCGCTGCGGCCGTTTCTCGCGCGCCACGACCGGCCGGCGCCGCTCGCCACGCGCACGCTGGCAGGCCTGGTCGACAGCTGGGTCATCCTGGGCATTCCGGTCACGCTGGTGACGATGATGGTTGCCGACCCGCTGTCCGGGTCGCCTGCCGGCGCTGTTGCCGTCGCCAACCTGTCGTGGCTCGCGACGCTGGTCTACTACCTGGCACTCGAAGGCGCGACCGGCGCATCGCTGGGCAAGCGGCTGTTCGGGTTGCGGGTCGTGTCCGCAACGGCCTCCTCGGCGGGCTGGGTGCAATTCGCCATCAGAGTTGCCCTGTTCTACGCGCCCAACATGCTCGTGACCGCGACGGTCACCGCTGGTCTGTGGCCCGACTTTCTGTCAGCGCCGTCCTCGAGTGGCTTTTACATCAACTGGCAGCAGACGGGACCGCCGCTTCTGACACTCCTGATGTTCTTCGCGACGGCTCGACCGAGCAACGGCTGGACCGGCCTGCACGACGTGCTGAGCGGCACACGTGTGATTGCGCGTCCCGCCGCGATCGAGCGGCAGACCCGTGTCACACAGCAGGCGGCCGCTGCCGTCCCAGCCGGACCGGCTCGGCGCTATGGGCCCTATGTCGCTCTCGATTCCGCCGAGCCGCGGCCCGGGGCCGTCGTGCGCGCCTTCGATCAGGTGCTTCGCCGGCAGGTCTGGATTGCGATCGCCGACGTCTCGACGCCGCCAGTCGGCGGTGCCCGCCACGACCTGTCCCGGCCAACCCGGCTGCACTGGCTGGCTGGACGCCGATCAGCCGACGAGAACTGGGATGCGTACGAAGCCCCGGACGGCGTTGCATGGACCACGGCCGTTGAGGCGGGTGCGTGGTCGCAGGTGAGACTGCAGCTGCTCGACCTTGCGACTGAGCTGGCGTACTCCTCTGAAGAAGGCACCCGGCCGCCGCTCGCGCTCGATCGCATCTGGATGCGCGATAACGGCCGCGTGGTGCTGCTCGATTTCGCACCGCCGGGAGCCTCGTCGCATACAACCGTCGATCTGTCGCCAGAGCAGCTGCTGCAGACGGCGGCCGCGCGCGTGCCTCGACATCCGTCCGAGCCGACGGCGCTTCCGCTGTCGGCACGCGCGTTCCTGGACAGCTGGTCAGCGCTTGCCCTGAGCGAGCGAACGCCTGCCGGGCGAGTCGAAGGGCCAACCGTTGCGGATGCCCGGGCCGCGCTGCTGGTCATGGCGACGGCCCCGAGCCACGTGCACGGGTGGCGCCGTGCGGTGCCCGGCGCGCTGGCGGCCGCGCCGGTCGCGCTGATGCTGCTGATGAGCATCGCCATCGTTCCCGCGCTCGCGCAGTTCGTCAGCCCCGAGACGAACAGCATGATGAATCTCCTCGGAGCGCTCAGGAGCACGACGCTGCCCGCGAACAGTCCGCTGCGCCAGCCCGAGGTGCGAGCCGCCGCGGAGGTCGCGATTGCGGGACGTTACGCTCACGTGATTCGTGACGAGGAGTTCTGGAGCGCCGGACTGGTACGCGGCCTTGCGCCTGGCTACCGCCCGATGGCCGAGGACATTCTTGCCAGGCATCCCGTTGTGTCGCCGGAGCAGTTGGCAGCGGCTGAAGGCGTCTTGAACGAGGCACGCGCCCGTCCTCTGTCGCGGGGAAGGAGTCAAACGATGGCGGTCGAGCTCGGGGGCGTCCTCGTCTCCACGATCACGGCGGGCGCGCTGGCGCTCGTGCTCCTCGTGTGCGTCATCTCGTCGCTGCTGGTGCCAGGCGGCCTCGTATCGCGGCAGATGGGGCTGGCGGCCGTTACGCAATCCGGGAAGGAAATTACGCGAGTGCGTTCGGTGATGCGAGCGCTGGTGGCCGGCATCCCGGCAATCGGGTGGCTGACGTATCTGGCGGTTTCCCCGAAGGTGCATGGATTCGTGCCGACGCCGCCGAATCCGCTCACAGCAACCCTCGTCACCGTCGGCATGCTTGCCGTTGGACTTGCGTGGACGATCGTGGGGCGCACACGCGGGCCGCACGATCTGCTGACCGGGACGTGGGTGGCACCGCGATGAGAAATTTCAGGTTCGGATCGGCCAGAAGCGGATGTTCTCAGGAGGCAAGGTAATGATCAGATTCCTCGTCCTGGCGCTCGTGTTCTCACTTCTCACCGCCCCGGCAATCGCGCAGGCGGCGGATGGAATTCTCATTACTCAGCGAGTGACGTCCGGGGGCGCGCCGATCACGGTACGGACGCAGATCGAGGCGACACGCACGCGTACCGAGATGGCCGGCCCGGATGGCGTCGTCAACGTGACGATCTTCGACGGCGGCAAGCAAGTGCTCTACATCGTCGATCCGGCTCGCAAGACGTATATGGAAATGACGAAAGCCGATGTCGACCGACTGAGCGCACAGATGCAGGGATCGATGGCCCAGGTTCAGGCGCAGCTCGAGAAGATGCCGCCGGCGCAGCGCGCCCAGATGGAAGCGATGATGAAAGGCGTCCAATTCACGCGCACCGGCTCGGACACCGTCGGCCGGTGGATGTGCGACAAGTACGACCTGACGCAGGGCGGGCAGAAGATCGGTGAAGTGTGCAGCGTGAGCCCGGCGACGCTCGGCTTCGGCGCGACGGATTTCGACGTGATGCGTCAGATGGGGGCGTTTTACTCGGCGATGGCCCCACTAATGCCGAGTCAGCTTACCGGCGTGAGCGGTATCGATCAGCGCGGCAGCTCGGACTTCCCGGTGAAAACCGTCATGATGGTCCCGGGTGGCGGCACCGTGACGACGGAGGTCGTCGAGGCGGGTCGGCAGACGTTCCCCGACTCGTTGTTTGCCGTGCCCGCTGGCTTCACGAAACAGGACATCATGGGCGCGATGGGCGGGCGCGGCACCGCGGCAGAACGCTGATTAGTTGCTGATCGTGGGGCGCGCCTTGTCAGGCGCGCCACGCGGACCTGACAAGGTCCGCGCCACGATCGTCATTCTGATCCGCGCTGCTACGGTGTACTCGAAACGCTTTGCCTGGAGAAGTGTTCGGCGAGGTCCGGTTTCGTTTCGCTGAGAATCTCCCGAATCGCCCGACGATCGGCAGCCGTCAGCACGTCGTAGCGGCGGTCGCGCTCCTGGCCCGACAGGATCTCCCACAGACGGTCGTAGACGGCGGCCTTCGCGTTCGCCGGCATGCCATCGAACGGCTCCGAGTAGATCAGGTAGCTGCAGGGATAGCGGAGCAGCCGCTTCTCCAGACTCAGTTCGCGCAGAGAACGGCCACGGCTGTCGCGCGGGCCCTGCGCCGTGAAGACCTCGGCAAACCGCGACGTCCCGGTAATCGGCCCCGGGAGGGTCGCCTCGTCGACAAACAGGAGGTAGTCGACGAGCTCCGCGGCCGCCTGATCGAGCGTGCGGCCCGACTCCTTCGCGCCGATGCGCGCTTCCCAGCCGACGCGGGTGATCAGGTTCAGCATCTTCGCCTGGTGCTCGATGACGAGCAGCGCGACGAGATCGCTGTGCGGCGAGAGGTATCCGGTCTTGTCGAAGCGCCCCTCGAGATCCGTCACGTGGACGGTCTGCGGCGTGATCATCGCGGTGAGATCGGACGCGTCGCTGGCGACGGCATTGCCCATGTGGCGCGTCGCCTTGTGCGTCCCGGTCACGAACCAGCCACCCCAGCGAATCTCGAAAGGGGAGCGGTGGTCGGTCGTATAGGCCGGACCGTACATCGTTGTGCCGTCCACGCCCGGGAAGACGCTGCCGATGAACATCCCCGGCACGTAGTGCGTGGCCTCGGAGGCGTGGCACGAGACGCACGAGTCGCTCCGCTCGAAGAGCGGCTTGTCGCTCGCCTGCGACAGCGTGTAGAAGACCGCGCCCTGCGTCGGATCCTGCCCGACGAATTCCAGGACCTCGCCGCCGCGAACCCAGCCAACCGACGTGGTGTCGTTGAAGTAGATCGCGCGCGGATTCTTCGGACCGATCTTCGGCGCCTGGAAACTGGTCTTCGAGAAGACCAGCAGCTGCGATTCGACCGGCACGCGCAGGGCCTCGAGCACCGACTGCAGGTATCCGGACGGACCGCGCCGTTCGAGCGTCACCTCGCCGCGCGTGAGCCGCTCATTCAGCTGCGCGATAGGATCGCGCGCCGCGGTGCTGTCGTAGCGGATCGCCGAATGGTTGCGCAGCAGCGTCGGATGCTGGAGCTGTCCGGCGACGGCGCCAACCGAGCCCAGCCACACCGCGGCCGCGATAAGAAGTCCCTTGTGTGTCATGAGATTCGTAGCTTCCGCCTTCAGGCGGAAGTTACCGCGTACTCGGCAAGAAGCGATCCCGATCGTACGGGACGAAAAGCCCGCAATCAATCACGTCCGCGGCCGATAGGGCCGCTCCGGTCGCGGATTAATTCGCGGCAGCCCGGAAATTCTCCGCCGCGGAGCCATCCACCCGCAGCGCCGCCGCGCCAGGCACTGTCCGCCCGAGCAGAAACGCCCTGCGGCGGTCGAGGAACGACTTCAACGGGTTGTCTTCGGTCGAAGCCGCCATTGCGGCCTCAAACCCCTCCACGTCGTAGAGCTTGCGCGTGTCCAGCCGAACTTCCGGCCCGATGAGGTCGTGGGCCGACTTCAGCATCGGATACACCGTTTTCCAGTCGAGCCAGTGGGTCGCGATGTCGCGCACGTAGCTCATGTACTTCGCGCGCAGCGCAGGAACGGCGAGCAGCTTCGCGCGCAGCGGCTTGCTGGGGTCGTTGGTGGCGACCAGTGGATCGAGCTGCGGGCCGCCGCCTCCGAACCCGAATCCGCCCCCGCCGCCTTCGCCACCGAGCCCCTCGTTCACGTCGTGCGGGATGACGTGAAATCGCCCGTCGGGGTCGCGATAGAGGTTGTAATCGCTGGCGCGCGACCAGTATCCGTCGCTGTTGACCAGCGCCACCTCGATGGCGAGGAACTTCAGCGTGCCGTCGATGTCGAGGAGCGGGGCGAGGGCGGCCTCGAGCTTTTCAGCCGGGGTCTCGTTGAGCACTCTGGTGAGCTGCACCAGCGCCTTCCACGACTCGTCGTCGTCCTTGGTTTTGATCTCGTAAATCTGCCTGTAGGCGGCGATGTTTTCTCCTAGATACTCGAGCCCGCCGCGTCCGCCGGGCCGGCCTGGCACTTTCCAACGTGCCCCCTTCGCGGTCTTGAAATCGTCCCGGAGCAGGTCGCCGTTGAACTGCTGCGTGTTGAGGTACACACCCCAGCTCCGACCGTTGATGACCACGCGCATGAAATTCATCCTCGGCGCCGGGATGTACGCGCGTGCAATTTGCGTGTAGAGAAACGCGCGCAGGAACGTGGGATCGTTGGTCGCGTTCAGCAGGTTGAACGTCCGGTAGCCGCCGAGATCCTGATCCTCGACGGTGAAATCGGTCGAGACATTCAGCGATCGTTTCAGGCCCGCGGGCACCATCATGAACGACGAGGCGCCGCGGAAGTGCACCCCGACGCCTTTGTACGTCCGACCGTCCACCGTCATCGTCGCCGGCACCTCGACGTCGGTGTTATTGAACGCCGCGAGCTCTTCTTCCCAGTCCTCGTGCTCGAACTGCAGGAACATCGTGCGCATCGTGCCGAGGTCGTAGATCGGCGTCGTTGGATACGGCCGGACGTCGGCCGGTGTCAGCGCCCGTCCGGGCGATCCCTCCGCCGCGAATCGGAACCCGCGCATGAAGCCTCCGCGCGGCATGGTGCTCGAACGCGCCGCATCGCGTTCCTGCCGGTTCAGGCGGCCATCGCCGTCCTTGTCGTGCTGCGGGACGAGTTCCTGCTCTCGATTCGCTCCGCCGAAGCCTTGTCCGGGAAAGCCGGGAAAACCCTGCGCGGCCAGGACGCGAGGCGATATTCGAATCGGAGCCTCCGCACGATCCGCATGGCTCGACAACAATCCGAGCCGCCCGGCAACGATGACGGCGCCAACGAGAGCGATGACGGCGATCCGAACCTGCATGATGGCCTCAGTCTTCAGTTCTCAGTCTTCAGTTCTCAGTCTTCAGCTTTCAGTTCTCAGTCGTCGTCGTCTTCGGTGATCCGCTTCAGGCTGACGCTTTGTACGCCTTCCGTCGTATTCAACGCGCGAAGCAGCGCGTCCGCGGCGGCCACGTCGCGAAGCGACGCCCGGAACGTCGCGTCGACGGCGAGTCCCTGGCGCGCAGTGGCCAGCGACATCAGCCGTCGGTCGCTGACATGAAGATCCAGAGCCGGCCTGACGATGACCTGTGGATCATGACCGATTCCGACCCTGACCTGAAGCTCGAAGGGCTCGGTTCCGGCTGGGGTGGCGATCTGCGCATCGCCCCGTTTCATTGCAAACGCGGCTATGGCCACCACGGCGATTCCCGCGACCGCCAGCCAGGGATACCCCGCGCCAACCGCCATGCCGACGCCGACCGCGAAGATCACGAACGCCGTGTCCTGGGTGTCGCGCACCACCGTGCGGAAGCGCACAATCGACAGCGCGCCCACCAGGCTGAACGCCCGCGCCACGTTGTCGCCGATCACCTGCGTGACCATGGCGATCAGTATGGACAGAAGGACCAGCGTGGCCGTGAACGACGGCGCGACCTCGGCCTTGGAACGGGTGAATCGGTAAACCAGCGCGGCGACGCCGCCGAGCAGGAGGGCGGCAAGGAGTCGTACTAGAACGACGAGCGGCGGTAGGGCTTCGAAATCGAGCAGCGACTCTCGAAAGAGGTCAGGCATGAAGCGTGTACGGCGCGCCCTCCTCGGGAGCGAGCCGCGCGATGCCTAGAATATCCGCCGCCGTTCTGTATTTCGAGGTCCGCCCCGGTGCGAGCGCAAATTCGTCTGCCAGCTGGCGAAACACCGTCGGCATCGCACCGCGGAATTTCAGCTCGAGGATCATGTAGCCGGTGAGAAAGGCCGCCGGCCCCGGGCCGTCGAGCGCGAACGTATCGGACGGCGAGGCCGTGAGCGAGTAATCCAGCGTCATGCGCATCCTGCCCTCCGGCGTCTCCGCGAGCCGGGCGGTGCGCAAATACGACACACGGCAGACCGGGTGAAGCTGCCGGACCAACACGCGGCGGCGGAACCACTTGGTCTGCCCGTCGTCTCCCTCGGGCGTTTTCAGCAGTCCAAGCGCGTCGAGCGGGATGTCCGTACGGCGCTTCGCGAGCCGTGCCGACGTGCGGAGCTTGCGCTCGAGGAAGACCCGCGCTTCATCGCCGTACCGTCGCACGCGGTATTTGCTCCGTCCGTACGAGCCGCGGCGGTGGAAGACGTCGCGATCCGCCGTGTCGAGATACAGCGTCGAGACCCGGTATTCGTCCGCGTGCGGACCGGTGCCATGCGGGTCGGCGACGAGCCGTTCGCGTGCCCACTCGCGGATCTGAGTGCCGGTCGCTTCGTTTACCAGGAATTTGATTTCGGCCGTATACCCGTTGTCGCCCACGCCCATGGATGTAACGTTAGCGTAACTCAGCTGCGACGCCCGCCTCCCGGAATTCCGCGACTTTTACATTTATTTGACACCGCCCGATTGCGGGACGATTCGCGGGGCGGATGAGAATCCCAGCTGAGGAGTCAGCCCGTCCGGGCCGGCTCCCAGCGAAGGCCCAGCGCAACGATTCGTTCGAGCAGGCGCTCGTACGACAGGCCGCTGACCTCGGCCGACTCGGCGAAGTCTTCGCCGTAGGCGATGTTGGGGTTCGGATTTGCCTCGAGGACGAACATCCGCCCCTCGTCGTCCATACGGAAATCGACGCGGGCGTAGCCGTTCAGATCCAGCGCGCGGTACGTGCGCTTGGCGATGCGCTGCATCTGTTCGGCCAGGGCCGGGTCAAGGCGCGCACGGTCGGTCATGATTCCGTGCTTCTTCTGATACTGCGTGCTCCATTTCACCCGTTCGGTCGCGATCTTCCAGCGGTTGTCCGGCATCCTGTCGAACGACATCTCCCAGGCGGGGAAGGCCTCGAGCCGCTCGTTGCCGAGGACTCCAACGTAAATCTCGCGGCCGTCGACGAACTGCTCGACGATGGCTGCCGTGCCCAGCTTTTCGTGGATGAAGCTCACGCGGCGCGCGAGCTGGTCGTGATTCTCGACGACGGACGCCTGCGAGATGCCGGCGGACGCCTCGAAGAACAGCGATTTGACGATCATCGGGAACGCGAGGCGCTTCGGCAGCACCGGCTTGCGCCCCGGGCGCACAACCACGAACTCGGGGACCCGAATACGGTGGTAGGCGAGCAGCTTCTTCGACAGCGCCTTGTCGCGCGCCAGCACGAGCCCGCGCGGATTACATCCCGTGTACGGCAGCCGCAGCAGTTCGAGGTAACTGACGACGTTCTGATCGAAGGTCGTCACTCCGGCGAATGCCTCCATCAGGTTGACGACGATATGCGGCTTGAAGTCCTCCGCGCTGGGGCGGATGCCGCTCAGGTCGTCGTGGATGCCGAGCACCTGCACGGTGTGCCCCCGCTCGCGGAGAGTTTCGATGACGTCGTACTCCATCTTCCACTCCGCCTCGAGAATATCGATGCCGGTCGTATCCTCCGGCGGCACGAGATGGTCGTGGACGAGTGCGAGGATGCGGACTTTCTTAGGCATGCGATCACGACACACCGACGCACTGAGGCACTGAGATCACTAGGAGCCTCGGTGCCTCAGTGTGTCGCATCATGAATCTAAAGCAACAGCCGGTGCCCGCCGCTGTGCAGGTAGTTCATGACCTGCACGGTGAGCAGCACCGTGAACTCGTGGCGTGCCTGTTCCTCGGAGCCGCGCAGGCGCAGCTTCAGCTCGCGGCAGCGCGCGATCATGTCTTCGAGAACCTGGTCGATCGTGTACTGGTAAATTCCCGTCCAGCTGGCGACGACGCGGCGGACCGGGCGGCGGATGCGGGCGATGAACTGTGCCGCGGTGATGTTGGTGGCGTGCTCGGGCGCATCCGAGAAGATGCGCCGGAGATCGCGATCGTAGAAGTTCGGGTGATCCACGCCGTAGTGGCGGCGCTTGTTCCGGTAATGCTGCCGCAGCGTTGTCGTCGCATCGCGCAGCGCTTCGATCTCAGCCGGGTTGTCCACCCGCGGTGCCTGGCCACTGAGCGAGCGCATCAGCGCATCCATGTATTCGAGCTTCCGCAGCGCCTTCCACCCTTTGTAGCGCTGGGCCCATTCGCTGTTTGGCGTCAGCCACACGGCAAACGTCTCGGCGAAGTCTTCGTCCGGGTGGCTCTGCGCGTACCAGGCGTCGAGGTGCAGGACGAAGCTCTTGCTGTACGGCTTCGGCGTATAGAACTCGGGGTACGCGCGCGATGGCAGGCCGAAGATCTCGCGGCGCGCGCGGCGCAACCGCAGCTTGTAGGCGTTGTCGATGGCGTGGGCCGCTTCGTGGCGCAGGATGCGCATGCACCACTCGTGCTCACCCCCTTCGACTTCGAACATCTGCGCCTCCTCCAGCCGCTGCAGCCGGGGATGCGCCAGGTAGAAGGGGATGGCGATGGCCGTGGCGCCATCCGGCGTGAACCACTCCTCGGCGATGTAGAAGTGCAGCGGGAAGCGAAGGCCACGGTCGTCGAGCTCGGCGCGAAGCTGAGCGATACGGTCGGCCAGCGCACCTTCGATCGTCAGCGGCAAATCGGCCATCCGGAGATCGAGCAGTTCTTCGTCGCCGAGTTCGGCCCAATCCTCTCGTAACGGACGTCGCGCCATCGTATCGTGTAGTGCGGGGGGCACCTCTTCCAGGGTGCCGCCCGTATAGGGTACAGGTAATAGGTCTCAGGGGGTTCAAGCGGCTATGTCACACGTTCGCATCGGGTTGGCGGTTGTCGTGGCCGCGGTGACGTGCATGTCTGTGCTGACAATCGGGCAGGAACGCGACCGCGCCAAGGTCGCCGACGAATACAAGTGGAACCTCGCCGACATCTATCCGGATGCGGCCGCCTGGCGGACACAGAAGGAAACCGTGACCGCCCAGATTCCCAAGCTGCGTGAATTCCGCGGCAAGCTGGGATCGTCGCCGCAGTCGCTCGCGTCGGCGCTGGAAATGGCGACGCGGCTCAACAAGGAGCTGACGCGCCTGTACGTGTACGCCAGCATGCTGGCCGACACCGACACGCGGGTCTCCGAACCGCAGGGCATGCAGCAGGAGATGCAGCAGATCTATGCCCAGTTCGGGGCCGAGGCGTCGTTCATCGAGCCCGAAGTCCTGAAAGTGGGCACGGCGACGATTGAGAAGTTCATCGGCGCCGAGCCGCGGCTGAAGACCTACACCTTCTATCTGCGCGACATCGTCCGCCGGGCGCCCCACACGCTTACCGACGCGGAGGAGAAGCTGCTCGCGGACGCGGCGCCGCTGGCCGGCTCCGCCTCGAACATCTACGGGATCCTGACCAACGCGGATTTCCCGTACCCGACGATCACGATCAGCGACGGCCGCATGGTGAAGGTCGATCAGGCTGGCTACAGCGAGCTGCGCACGTCGAAGAACCGCGCCGACCGCAAGGCGGCGATGTCGTCGTTCTTCGGCTCGCTGGGCGGATTCAGCCGCACGTTCGGCACGACGATCAATTCGGAAGTCCAGAAGGTGCTGTTCTACGCCAGGGCGCGGAAGTACGCGTCGAACCTGGAAGCGTCGCTCGATCCCGCGAACATCCCCGTCACCGTGTACACGCGCCTCGTGGCCGGCGTGAACCGCCACCTGCCGACGTTCCACCGCTACCTCAAGCTGCGCAAGCGGATGATGGAGATCTCCGACGATCTCCACTACTACGATCTGTATGCGCCGCTCGTCTCGTCCGTCGATCTCCGCTACAGCCCCGAGGAAGCGCAGAAGCACGTTCTCGCCGCGTTCGCCCCCCTCGGCAGCGACTACCAGGCCGTCGTCCACCGCGCGTTCAAGGAGCGGTGGCTCGACTGGCACCCGACCGAAGGCAAGCGGTCGGGCGCATACTCGAACGGCGGCGCCTACGACGTGCATCCGTACATGCTGCTCAATTACCTCGGGCAGTACAACGACGTCAGCACGCTGGCCCATGAACTCGGCCACACGATGCACAGCTACTACTCGAACAAGACGCAGCCGTTCCAGACCGCCGACTACGCCACGTTCGTGGCCGAGGTGGCGTCGACGTTCAACGAAGCGCTGCTCATCGACCACATGCTGAAGCAGATCAAGGACACGCCGACGCGGCTGTCGCTGCTCGGCAACTACCTGGAGAACATCAAGGCGACGGTCTTCCGGCAGACCCAGTTCGCCGAGTTCGAGCTGCGGATGCACGAGATGGCGGAGAAGCGGCAGCCGATCACCGGCGACGCGCTGGCGAAGCTGTATCTCGACATCACCCGCCGCTACTACGGGCACGATCAGAACGTGACCGTCGTTGACGACTACATCGCGCACGAGTGGAGCTTCGTGCCGCACTTCTACCGTGACTTCTACGTCTTCCAGTACGCCACGTCGTTCACCGCCGCGGAAGCGCTGTCGGCGAAGGTGCTGAGCGGAGACAGGGAAGCGACGAAGCGCTACCTGACGTTCCTGGGCGCCGGCGGCTCGGACTATCCGGTGGAGCTGCTGAAGAAGGCGGGTGTCGACATGACGACCGACGAGCCGCTCGACCTGACCATCCGCAAGATGAACGCCGTGATGGACGAGATGGAGAAGCTGCTGCGGTGATCGATTTCGTGGCCACTGAGGCACGAAAACACGACGGCTGAGCAGTGTTCTCCGTGCCTTCGTGTCTCCGTGGCTAAGAAGTGCAGCGCGCGTCTGCGATCTGGCGAACGCGGTCGCGGAACGCGGCGGTCCACGCCTTCAAGTCGCGCTCGTCGGCCGTGCCTGCCTGAAACTGCGGAAAGCGGGCGTCGGCAAACAGGCGTTCGATCTGCTGCACGGTGATCGCGCCGAGGCGCTCGGCGGCCAGCATCCGCCCCGACTCGGACACGCGCACGTCCTCGAAGGTGGCGCCCTCGAATGGCAGCGCGCGCATGCTGAGCGTGCACCTCGTGCGGTCGTGCCACACCGGCAGATCGCGCCACCGTGCCAGGTTCACCTTCGGCGGTCCGAACGAGGCGCCGAGGTCCTGGATCATCGCCAGCGGCTGCTGGCATCCGCCGTCGCCCGCCTCCGCCGGGGCCTGATCCAGGCACACCAGCCGCTGGTTCTGGCTCTTGTTGTCCCAGTGCGCCAGGAAGACCGCCAGGAGCCGGAACGCGTCGACCTCCGCGCGCGGCGCGTCAACCTGGTCGAGTTCCCTCCAATCCCAGCCGACGACGACGTCGGTCTCGATCGACGGCGCCGGAAAGCGCTGCTCGACCGATACCCACTCGAAGTCGGTAAAGCCCTCCGGAATCTCTGCGAAGAGCAGCGGCATCAAGAACGTCCGCCGCAGGTGAGCGGCCACGAAGGGGTGCCGGGGGCAGCCGTAGCACCGAAGGCGCGGGACAATCGTGACGGTGTCGGCCGCGTATCCGAGCATCCGCAGCAGCGCAGTCGCCGCCGCTTCGCCGTGGATTTCCGCATCGCGCCCGTACTTCACCTTCACCGTGGGGCCGTTCGCGAACACGCAGTCGAACTTCGGCGTCGTCCCCGATGGCTCCGACGGAACGAATCGGCAGGAGGGCACCGGGCGCCGCAGCGGATGGGGCAGGCGAGTGGAAGGTGAAGAAGCGTGCAGCGACTGAACGCCCGCCGGGACGATGAAGGTGGCACGGCGCAGCGCGTCGGCCCGGCGGGACTTGCCGGCGGCGCCTGTGAGCACGATGGCTGGCGCGTCGCGTTCGTGGAAATCGCCGCGCGGCGGAATCGTCGCGTAGTCCGCGGCAGCGAGCCACGTCGAAATGCCGATCGCGGAGACCAGGAGAGCCGTCACCAGCAGCAGGCCTGGGCGCACGCCTTTGACGTCAGCAAATAGCAAGCCGGACGGGCGGCGGTCCTCCGGCTAAGCTGGCCCACCGCAGCGGGACAGGTGAGCCCGGCCATATCGCCGTCCTTTTTTCCGGCCGATATGCGAATTGTGCGCGACACGTCGGGAACGGTTCTGCTTCTCGAAGACGAAGCCAACCTGCGCGAGCCGCTGGCTCACCTTCTTCGCCTCCGCCGCTACACCGTCATCGAAGTCGATACGGTTGACGCCGCGCTGGCGGCGATTCGCACCGAGCGGCCCGACGCCGCCATCGTCGATCTCCACGTCAAGGACCAGTCCGGACGCGACGTCATCGTGCGCATGCCGTCGCGGGCGCCGGTGATTATCTTTTCGGGGATGGGCGGGGCCGCCGGCGATTTGGCGCGCCTCCGGCCGCGAACGCGTCTGGTGGAAAAGCCGGCGTCGCTGACGTGGGTGATCGATTCGCTCGACGAGATGCTTCAGAGGACGCGCGAGTTCGCCTGAGCACGGGCCACGGAGTCACAGGGACACGGAGACGTTCTTCTCTCCGTGCCTTTGTGTCTCCGTGGCTACGCATCACCTAGGTAGCTAGAGAATTCTTTTGCCGAGCGCCGACAGTGCGAGCTCGGTGGCGAACTCCGCCGTCGCATTCCGATTGTCCAGCGTTGGGTTCACTTCCACCAGATCGAGCGCGACGAGCTGATTCGAGTCGGCCACCAGTTCCATGATCACGTGCGATTCGCGGTAATCGAGGCCGCCGCGCACCGGGGTTCCGACGCCCGGCGCAATCGTCGGGTCGCAGACATCCAGGTCGAATGAGACGTGAATGCCTCCCGTCCCGGAGGAGGCCAGCGTCAGCGCGCGTTCGGCGATCGCGGCCGCGCCGTCGCGATCGATGTCCTTCATCGTGAAGACATGAACGCCCGATGCGCGAATCTGCTCCTTCTCCTCGTCGTCGAGATTGCGAATGCCGACCAGCACGGTGTGTTCGGGCCGTACGCTTGGCGACGCGCCGATCGACGCCAGCTCCTGAGGCTCCTGTCCGAGCAGCGCGGCGAGCGGCATTCCGTGCACGTTGCCGCTGGTCGTGGTTTCCGGCGTGTTCATGTCGCCGTGCGCGTCCACCCAGATCAGGCCGAGCGGCTTGCCGTTAATCCGGCGGATGTAGTCGGCGCTCGCCGCGACCGACCCGGCCGCGATGCTGTGGTCGCCGCCGAGCACCAGCGGGAGGGCGCCCGCCTCGAGCGACGCCGAGCAGCTGGCATACAGCGATCGGCACACCTCCGCGATTGGCTCGATGTATTTCTTCCGCCGGTCGAGCGCGTCCTCGGTTTCGGCGATTGGCGCGGGCAGATTGCCTTTGTCGATCGCCTGGCGGCCGAGCCGCGCGATCGCTTCGCCGAGACCCGCGATGCGGACCGCCGACGGACCCATGTCCACCCCGCGGCGCGCGCCACCGAGATCGAGGGGGACTCCAATGATGTGTATGGGTTTCAAAGTGCGCCGTAATTGGAAATGCAAAATTCAAAATTCAAAATGCAAAATGCAAACTGAAGCTGCGGCCATTTTGCATTTTGCATCTTGCATTCTGCATTCTGCATTTTGCATTACTTGATCCTGTACGACACCGACATCCCCTCGCCGGACGGCGAGACGATTGTCGTGAAGAGCGACGAATGTCCCTGGACCGTCCGCAGGAACGGTTCCATGTCCTTCTTCTTGTTCACGACGTTGTGCGCCGTGAAGACGCCGCCCGGCGTGAGGCGCGGGAACACCATGTCGAAGAATTTCTTGTAGTCCGGCTTCCAGGCGTCGAGGAAGACGAAGTCGAAGGTTCCCGTCAGCTTCGGAATTTCCTTGAACGCGTCGCCATGCACCACGCGCACGACGTCGTCCAGGCCCGCCCGCCTGATGTTCGCGGCCGCCTCCATGGCGCGGGCCGCGTCGTATTCGATCGCCACCACGCGGCCGCCGGATTCGCGCGCGCCAAGGCCGAGCCAGATACCGCTGTAGCCGCTGGCCGCGCCTATTTCGAGGATCGACTTCGCGCCGCGCGTGGCGACGAGCACGCGAAGAAACCGCCCGTCCTCCTCGGACACGGCGAGCTGTCCTTTGTCGGCGGCCTTGATGCTGCGCAGGATCGATTCGATCTGCGGAGTCAGTGCGCCCGAGGGACGCTGCCCTGTGGCGGCGTCGGACGTGAGAAGGAGAGCGGCGATCAGCACGGCCACGAAGCGCATGCGGCGATTCTATGTCACTGGAGACTTGCGATCTGCGCGCTCTTCGGGGTTAAAGTTTCGCGGCCGCGCCAGCAACATACGCAGCGGCCTTGGCCGCCGTCTCGCGCCCGTCGGCGATGCAATCGGGAATACCGATGGCGCGGAACCCGCTGCCGGTGATGAAGACGCCGGGAATCGCGGCCAGCAGGCGCTCGATTGTCGCCACGCGCTGGAGGTGGCCAACTTCGTACTGCGGGCTCTGCTTCGTCCACCGGAACAGCCGTGTGAAGAGCGGCGCTCCCTTGATGTCGAGCAGATGCGTCAACTCGTCGACCACCGTACTGACCAGCTCCTCATCCCCCGCATCCAGCCGCCGTGGATCGCGGCCGCCGCCGAGGAACCCGCGCAGCAGCACGTGGCCGTCCGGCGCGCGATGCGGCCACTTCGAGGTGACCCAGGTCGCCGCCAGCAGCGGACTGCGCTCGACGCGCGGCACCACGAAGCCGCTCCCTTCCATCGGGTGCGCGAGCTGACCACGTTCATATCCGAGCGCGACCGTAGCGGTCGAGGCGTAGGGAATCGCTTCCGCGAGCGCGGCGATGGTCGTGTCGAATGTCCGCAGCAGCGACGCGGCGACATACGCCGGAACGGCAAGGATGATCGCGCGCGCCTCGATGGGCCCTGCGGGCGTTTCGGCGCGATAGCTCGCATGGCGGTGAAGTTCGAGCACGCGGGTCGACGTGCGGACCGTGCCCGCGACAAGCGCCTCCACCAGGGCCTCCACCAGTTCGCCCGTGCCGCCAGGAAACGACACGAACGCGCCCTGTGGCGACGGCCGCGCACGCATCGCCCGAAAGGCCCGCAAGACGCTGCCGGACTGCCGCTCGGCTTCGAGCAGCCGCGGGAAGAGCGCCTGCAGCGAGAGGCGATCGACGTCTCCGGCGTGGATACCGGCCAGGAGCGGCTCAGCGAGGTAATCCACGGCCTCCTGACCGAACCTCCGCCGGACGAACGTCCCGATCGACTCGTCTTCATCGCCGCCGTGGCGCGGCATGAACAGCTCGCACGCCATCCTGAAGCGCCCGCCGAGGCTGAAAACCGAGGAACGTGCCAGCGACCGGGCGTCCAGCGGAAAGCCGAGGAACGACCCTTCGGCAATCCGGTGAAGCCGATCGTCGCGAAGGATGTACGCGGTGCGTGGCGGCAGCGTCGAGACCAGTCGATCGGCAATGCCGAGTTCCCGGCAGAGCGCTACCGCTGCCGGCTTCTGCACGAGAATCGCATCCGGCCCACCGTCCACGACCCAGCCGTCGAACCGCTCGGTCGAGATCACGCCGCCGGCTCGCGGACCGGACTCGAGAACGCGCACATTGAGGCCACGGCGCTGCAATTCGTAAGCGGCCGCAAGGCCACTGATGCCACCACCGACGATGGCTACGTCGAGGACGCTGGAACCAGGAACATCGCTCAATGCAGAACCCGGAGCCGAACTCGAACACGAACACGAACCGAGAAGCGGGCACTCGGACGCGTGAACGGTCGCATTTACCTTATCCGTCTTCCAGCCGAGTGCACGTACTGGGCGAGCATCTGAACATGTTCAACCGGAGTGGACGGCAGGATTCCGTGGCCCAGATTGAAGATGTGTCCCGTCTTTCCGGCAGCACGGCGAAGCACCTCGTCGGTCTGCTCGAACATCCGTGACGTCGGGCCCAGCAGCAGGGTGGGATCGAGATTGCCCTGGACGGCGCGGTCGCTGCCGATGCGATCCCACGCCTGGTCCAGCGGGATGCGCCAGTCCACGCCGATCACGTCGCCGCCTGCCTCGCGCAGTTCCTCGAGGATCGTGGACGTGCCGGTGCCGAAATGGATCGTCGGCACGCGTGTGCCGATCGTCTGGAAGATTCGCTGCGTGTGGGGGAAGGCGAACTCGCGATAGTCGGCGGCGTTCAACGTGCCGACCCACGAGTCGAACAGCTGCACGGCGTCGACTCCGGCCTCGATCTGTGCGGTCAGGTAGGTCGAGACGACCGTCGCGAACTTTTCGCACAGCCGATGCCACGCGTCCGGATGACCGTACATCAACGCCTTGGTCCGCGCGAAGTTGTTCGAGTGCCCGCCTTCAATCGCATAGGAGGCGAGCGTGAACGGCGCCCCGGCAAAGCCGATCAGCGGCACCGCGCCGGCAAGCTCCTGCTGGATCTGACCGATGGCGGTGAGCACGTGCGCAAGCGCCTCGCGCGGTTCGAAGAGGCGCAGCCGTTCGATATCCTCCGGACCGCCGATCGGCTGCTCGATCTGCGGTCCTTCACCCTTGACGAAGTCGAAGGGCAGGCCCATCGGCTCGAGCGGAAGCAGCAGATCCGAAAAGAGGATGGCGGCATCGACGTCGATCCGCCGGACGGGCTGCAGCGTGACTTCGGTTGCGAGGTCGGGCTGGCGGCAGATCTCGAGCAGGGAGTGCCGTTCGCGCAGCGCCCGGTACTCCGCCATGTAGCGCCCCGCCTGGCGCATGAACCACACCGGTGTCGTGTCTACCGGCTCGCGCCTGCAGGCCTTCAGGAACCTCGAGTTCGTCACTTAGGGTTTGACTGGGACACGGAGGAGCTCGCGGGCGAGCGTGACGAGCTCCTCGATCCAGATCGGCTTGAAGCGCAGTTCCGCCCCCAACGCCCTGATTTCGTCGCGGACCTCGTCATCGAGCCCATAGTCGCCGGTCACGATGGCGACCGGGGTGGTGGCCAGGCCGTCAATCGCCCGAATCGCGCGAAGGAACTGCAGACCGCTCGTCAACGGCATCCGCAGGTCGAGCACGACGGCGTGTGGCTGGTGAGTCTGGGCAAGGGTCAACCCTTCCTCCGCGGACAGCCCGGCCCACACTTCGTACCCTTCCAGACGAAGCGTTCGCGAAAACGAATCCGCCGTCGCCCCGTCGTCGTCGACAATCAGGACGCGCGGCGCCGTCGAGCTGTCGCCAAGCACCTGGCCATTCTGACATTAACGCGCCGGTTTGGTTTCCCAGCCCGTCAGGGTTTGCTGGAAAAGTGCTATATTCACCCGTCTTCGCCAGCTTTCTGGCCCGTTTTCAGCCGCCAGAGGGTCTGGGTACCGTTATGTACACTCGCCGGAGGTTGTATTGAGCCCGATTCTCGTGCGGCCGGTCCGCGAGCAGCTCGAGCACGATCGCGTCATCCGGCTGCTACAGGCGAAATACAAGAGGAAGTTCGAGACGGCAATCAACCCCGGCCACGAACAGAACGCCCCGGTAGGCGACCCGCCTCCCTGGTTTCCCGACCTCGTCCTGCAGTCTTCGGAAAAGACCCGCCGGCTGCTCGGCGTCGTCGAGGTCGAAACGACCGAATCGATCAACCACCTCGAGGCGATGTCGCAGTGGGGCGCGTTCTCGCGCCTCCGCGTCCCGTTCCACCTGTACGTTCCCGCGGGGTCGGTCGACACCGCGCGGCGGTTGTTCACGGACCTGCAGATTCCGGTCTCCGAGCTGTGGAGCTACAGCTCGTTCGGCGATCAGATCCGCTTTACGCTGGTGCAGCGGCAGGGCCCGGAGCCGAAAGTTCCGGCGAGGCCGGCGAAAGCTGCGGCTGTCCCTCGTACCCGCAGCGCGGCGCCGCCAGCGGCGAGGAGCGCGCGGCGGCCGGCGGCGGCTGCGCCCGCGCGGCGGAAACCAGCCGCCACCGCCAAGGCGAAGGCAGCCCCCGCACGGCGCGGGACCGCCAAGGCTGCAAAACCCGCGGCTCGTTCCACCAGAACACAGAAGCGCCGGTAGGCCGCCGTGCCTTTCCTGCGCGTGATTCGCGACAAGCGTGGGTACGAGACCACGTACCTCATGCACTGGTTCCGCGACGGGAACCGGCAGCGGACGCGCATCCTCTATGCGTTTCGCACCCCGGGCGGCGTTCGCGTTGGTCGGGAGCCGCTGGAGCCGGCCGTGCTGCGGGAAATCGAAGCACAACATCCTGACATCGCGTTCGAATGGAAGGTGATCCGGGACAATCAGCAGATCATCGAGCCAGCGATCGAGCAGCGCCGCCGGCGGCCGAAGGCGAGCGATGGCGCGGCCGCTGCGGCGCCTGCCGTTTCGCCGGCGCGGGCTGCGCCCGCCGGTGCACCGGACCCGGCGCGTGAGACTGCCGACCGTCCGAAGCCTGTGCCCTCGACGATTGCCGGAGCAACGCCGGACGAACAGGTCGCGTTCCTGACCGAGTGGTACGGCGCCATCCGCGAGCGCATCGACAAGCGGATCAGCGATCCGGCGCGTCGCGTCACCCTCCACGCGCTGGCCGAACGCCTGAACCCCGCCGCGTGGACCGACGCCGATCAGATCACCGCCGGGCTGCAGCAGGCCGGCGAGGCGCTCGAACGGCTGGCGCGCGTATTCGCCCGTCGCCGCCGGCGCGGCCGCCGGCGGGCCGTGGAACAACAACCACCACCCCCTACGTCTGAAGCTTCCTGATGGAGTGGATTGCGCCCCTGGTGCGGCAACTTGCAGATCTTGGCAGCTGGGGACCGGTCCTGTTCATCCTTCTCTACGTCGTTGCGGCGATTACGCTCGCCCCGGCGTTTGTCCTGACGTTTTCCGCCGGCGCGGTCTTCGGCCTCTGGCGCGGGACGCTCCTGACCTTCATCGGCGCCTCGCTCGGAGCGTCGGCCGTGTACGCGGTGGCCGGGCCGCTGGGCCGGTCCCGCGTGTTGCGCTGGATCGATCGCGACCCGCGCGTGGCGGCGACGCGCCGCGCGGTCGTCCGGGAGAACGCGGCATGGATCATGTTCCTGCTGCGCCTGTCGCCGCTGGTGCCATACAACCTCCTGAACTATGCGCTGTCGCTGAGCGGCGTCAGCTTTCGCCAGTATCTCGTTGCGTTGACAGGTATGTTCCCGGCCATTGTCATGTATGCCTATTACGGGAAGGTTGCCGGCGATGTGACGCGCATCGCGGCCGGCGTTTCACCACCCCGCGGAACGGAGTACTACGCGATGATGGTCGTGGGGTTGATGGCGACCTTCGCCGCCACGCATCTGATCGGACGCGCCGCGAAGAAAGCGATGGCTCAAGAGGGCGGTGTCACGTAGCTTCCGCCTTCAGGCGGACGGAGCAGGCATATGAAATACGCCATTCGAGTGCTGCTGGTTGTTCTCTCGGCCGTCTCGCTGGGTGCACAGGGCGCAGGCGAACTGCGGACGACGCCGTCCGAGGTGAAATGGCCGGCTCCCGCTGCCGGCGGTGCCGGCACGTCAGGCGTCTCGGGAACGCAGACCGTGATTCTGAAGGGCGATCCGGCGAAGCCCGGACTCTACACCATGCTCCTTCGCGTCGGCCCGAACACGAAGATCGACGCGCACGCGCATCCCGACGATCGCGTCGCGACCGTCATCTCGGGCACGTGGTACTTCGGTTACGGACCGAAGTTCGACGAACAGGCACTGAAGATGCTGCCAGCGGGCAGCGTCTATACGGAACCGCCGAACGCGAATCATTTCGCCATGACGCGCACCGAAGGGGTGACGATCCAGATCACCGGAACCGGGCCGTCCGGGACCACCTACGTCGATCCGGCAAACGATCCGGCGCGGAAGAAGTAGCGTCGGCGTGATTATCTGCTTCGTTGTTTCCGCTCCTGCCGGCGGCCCAGGATGTCGACGACAAAGAGGATCACACTGAAAGCAGCCAGCCGAAGATGATAAGCAGGTTGGTTTCCATCAGACGGGCTCGGCGAAATGAAGTGCAACGGCCATAATCAAAGTCCGAAGGGCCATTCCGGGAATCAGAAGAGCAATCGAAAAACTCGCCGCCAGGAACTGCGCGAACACCAGCGCTCCGGGCGCGAGGTTTGCTGTGTCCGGGAGCTTGTCGGCAAGCATCTCCCGCCGCGTCCGTTTCAATCGTAGCATCGTCGCTTCGATGGCATGCGCATGTCGTGCCGCTGCGAATCCCGGCACGAATCAGCGTCCACGGCCCACGCACCGCGCATTGTCTGCGCGTCGCTCGTGGCGGTCGTTGTGTGATTGCTGCGTACCGGTGAGTTGTGTCGGGCGCATATAATTCGCGCGGCCTTTCCCCAGACATGGTTCTTGCGTCGGGCACCCGCGTCGGCCCATACGAGGTCGTCTCACCGCTTGGCGCCGGCGGCATGGGCGAGGTGTACCGCGCGCGGGACACGAAACTCCACCGCGAGGTCGCCGTCAAGGTCCTGCCGGAGCATCTCGCCACCGATCGCGACCGGCTTGCCAGATTCGAGCGCGAAGCGCAGGTTCTCGCCGCGCTCAATCATCCGCACATCGCCCAGATCTACGGCTTCGAAGAATCCGCGAATACGCGCGCGCTCATCCTCGAGCTCGTGGAGGGCGATACCCTGGCGGAGCGGATTTCGCGCGGTCCGCTGCCGCTCGACGAGGCGGTGCCGATCGCAGGCCAGATCGCGGAGGCGCTCGAGGCCGCGCACGATCAGGGGATCATCCATCGCGATCTGAAGCCGGCGAACATCAAGATCACCACTGCGGGCGCCGTGAAGGTGCTCGACTTCGGTCTTGCCAAGCTTGCGGACCGCGCGTCCGGATCGACCGCGCACTCATCTCACACCATCTCGCCGACGCTGACGTCACCGGTGATGACGGGCGTGGGCACCATTCTCGGGACGGCCGCATACATGGCACCGGAGCAGGCAAAAGGACGGCCTGCCGACAAGCGCAGCGATATGTGGGCGTTTGGCTGCGTGCTTTACGAGATGCTGACCGGCACGCGTCCCTTCGAGGGCGGCGACATCGCCGACACCATGGCGGCAGTGCTGCGCGCGGAACCGGACTGGGCGAAGCTTCCTGCCGCGTTGCCGCCGGCTCTGCGCGTGTTCATCCAGCGGTGTCTCGAAAAAGAACGGGGAAAGCGCGTCGTCGACGCCGGCGCGGCGTTGTTCGTCCTGAACGACCTGACGGCGCCCGTTTCAACTGCGGCACCAAGGGCGACGCGATTGCCACGATCGGGCGTCTGGATGATCGGCGGCGCGGCCGCCGTGCTCCTTGCCGCAGTCCTGGCAGCCGCGGGCACGTGGTTCGCCAGGCGGCCGGATCCGCCGCGGGTCGTTCGATTCGATGTCACGCCGCCGCCGGATGCGGCGCTGACCGTCGGCCCCGCCGGTGTCAACCTCGTGATTTCCCCGGAGGGCACGCGCATCGTCTATCACGCGAGGCACGGAAGCGCGAACGCGCTCGACATCCGCAGCCTGGATACGGGAGAGAGCGTCGCGCTCGCGCAGACGGAGGGTGCGACCCATGCGTCGTTTTCACCGGATGGCTCGCATATCGCCTTCTTCAAATCAGGGAAACTGTACAAGCTCGCTATCGAGGCGCGTGTCCTGACGGCGCTCGCCGACGTATCCGATGGCAGCGGGATCAGTTGGGGACACGCCGACACGATTCTGTATACGCGCCCGGGCCCGAAGGGCGGCCTGTTTCGGATCGCAGCCGGCGGTGGTGCTCCGGCCCTGGTCGCGGCACCCGATACCAAGACCGGAGAACAGGACTATCTGTCTCCTGAACTCCTCCCGGACGGTGCCACCGCGGTCTTTGTCGTTCGAATCGCGACGAACGACAATTCCCGTCTCGCCATTGCCGCTCGCGCGCTGGCGTCGGGCGAACACAAGATCGTCATCGACAGTGGGGTCTCTCCCCGCTATGTGCGCGATGGATATCTCCTCTACGTTCAGGGGAGTGTGCTGACCGGCGTCCGCTTCGATTCCGCGCAACTCGCAACCGCTGGACCGGCCGTGCCTCTACTGAACGGAATCATTACCAAGGCCTCGATTGCGAACTTCGGCGTCAGCCGCGATGGGACCCTTACGTATATTCCGGGAAGCACGGTTAATTACGTCAGCCGCTTTATTTGGAGGGGCCGCGACGGGAAGCTGCTTGCGCGGGTCAGTCCGGCGGAGCTCGAGTACCCGAGATACCCGCGTATTTCACCGGATGGCCGCCGTTTCGCGGCCACTATCGGCCCGGCGCAGGAAGGCCACGTCTGGATTTATGACATGGCAGGCGCGGCGCAGCCGTACAAGATCACGTTCAACGCTCACAACACGTTCCCGACGTGGTCGCCGGACGCGTCCCGCATTGCGTTCTCGACCACACGCGACGGTCCGACGCGAAACCTGTTCACCGTCGTCGCGGATGGCAGCGCCGTCGAGCCGAGCCGCCTCGTCGCGAACGACCGTGACAAGACCAACTTCGACTGGTCGCGAGAGGGAGTCGTGATGTATCAGGCGCTCGGCGACGCGACGCGATCGGACCTCTGGATCCATCCCGTCACGGCCGGCGGAAAAAGCACGCCATGGCTGCAGACGCCGTTCGCGGAAATCAATCCCGCCTTTTCGCCGGACGGGAAGTGGGTCGCGTTCGTGGCCGACACGACAGGCCCGGACGAAATCTGGGTGCGCCCGTTCCCGGGACCCGGCTCGCCGGTCCGCGTGTCGTCGGCGGGCGGTCACGACCCTGTCTGGGCACGCGACGGCAAGGAGCTCTTCTACCAGGAAGGGACGAAGCTGATGGCGGCGGCGCTGTTATCGATCGCGCCGATGCGCTTCGAGGCGCCGCGCGTGCTGTTCGAAGGCGGGTTCGTCCCGTGGGAGCCGAATACCCCGCGCACCTACGACGTTGCCGCCGACGGACGGTTTCTGATGATCGAACCGTCTACGACCAACTCGCAGCGCTTCAATGTCGTCCTGAACTGGGTCGAAGAGTTGAAGCGGCTCGTTCCCTGAATCGTTCGAATCGTTCTCAATACAAACGTTCGGCGGCGGCCCGATCGACGAACCATTCCACCCGGTCGCCGGCGCTCCGGAGCAGCTGCGCGGGATACTTCTTGACGTCCAGCGGTGCATCGAGCGCGGCGCGAACCGCGTCTGCTTTTCCCGTCCCGGCGACGAGGACGACGATCGCGCGCGAGTCCAGGATCGCATCGGGCGTCAAGGTGATACGCCACGCCGACAGGTGGGGTGCCCATATCGCGGCCACGCGGCGTACCGTCGGAGGGCGCTCGAGGGGCGACTCGAGGAGTTCGCTGCCGGGAAAGATTGAAGCGATGTGGCCGTCGCCGCCAACGCCGAGAAGCATCAGATCAAAAGGATCGTTCAACGTGCGCTCGTAGTCGGCGGCGGCTTCGTGCGCGTCGGGGAGTTCTCCGCGCATCCGGTGCACGTGCTCGGCCGGAATCGAAACGTGGTCGAGCAGCGTGACTTTCGCCATCCGGTAGTTGCTGTCGGCATCGTCCGGAGGCACGTGCCGCTCGTCGCCCCAGAACAGCTGTACCTGCGTCCAGGGGATGCGGTTGCGCCATGGTTGCCGCGAATCCGCGAGCGTTGAATACAACAGGCGGGGCGTCGTCCCTCCGGTCAGCGAGACGATCGCGCTTCCGCGTGCCGCGGCGGCATCAGCGATCAGCTGTGCGATGCGTTCGGCGGCGCGCGACGCGAGGTCGACCTCGTCGTCCGCAACCGTCAGCCGCGCCATTGCCGGCCGTCGCGTTCGACGAGCAGGTCCGCCTCAGGCGGGCCCATGGTTCCGGCGCCATATTCGGGCACCGCTTCACGTCGTAGGGGCCGGCCCTCAGGTCGGCCCTTTGTGTCATGCGCCCAGCGGCGCAGGATCGGTGCGATCACCTCCCATCCCGCTTCGACCATGTCCATGCGGTGGAACAGCGTCTGGTCTCCGGTCATCGCGTCGAACAGGAGCGTCTCGTACCCCGTCGAGGCTTCCTGCCTGAAGTGCTTCGCGTAACTGAAGTCCATCGTCACGGTTTCGAGCCGCTCGAGCGGTCCCGGCACCTTGGCATCGAAGGACAGCGAGATGCCCTCGTCCGGCTGGATGCGCAGCTCCAGGACATTTGGATTCAGGCACTCAACCGGCGTATCGCGAAACAGCATGAACGGAGCCCGCTTGAAGTGCACGGCAACGTGAGTGTCCCGGCGCGCGAGCTTCTTGCCGGTTCTCAGATAGAACGGCACTCCGGCCCAGCGCCAGTTATCCACCTGGAGGCGCATCCCGACGAACGTTTCGGTGCGCGACTCGGGATCGACATTCGGTTCACGCCGATAACCCTCGTACTGACCTCGCACTACGTTGTGGGCGACCGCGTCATCCGCCAGCGGGGGGACAGCGTGCAGAACTTTGACTTTCTCGTCGCGCACGGCCTCTGAACCAAACGAAATCGGAGGCTCCATCGCGACCAGCGTCAGCAGCTGGAACATATGATTCTGGACAATGTCGCGGAGCGCGCCGGCCTTGTCGTAGTACGCGCCTCTCGACCCGATCCCCTCGTTCTCGGCAACCGTCATCTGCACGTGATCGACGTAACGACGGTTCCAGATCGGCTCGAAGATGCCGTTGGCGAACCGGAACGCGAGGATGTTCTGGACGGTCTCCTTGCCGAGGTAGTGATCGATTCGGTAGATCTGCGACTCGCGGAACCCTGCGATCAGTCGTGCGTTGAGCGATCGTGCCGATTCCAGGTCGTACCCGAACGGCTTCTCGACGATGACGCGCCGCCAGCCGTCGTGCTCCTTCGCCAGCCCCGATGCCGCCAGACGATCCGCGACCGTGGCGAAGAGATCCGGCGGGACAGCGAGATAGAAAAGATAGTTCGGCGGGATGGAGTGGCGGGACCCGAGCTCCTGCAGCGTCGCGGCGAGACCCTCATACAGCCGCTCGTCGTGGAACTCGCCCGACACGTACTGCAGGCGTTCTTCGATGCGCCTCCATTTGTCCAGGTCGAGCGGCTCGCCTTCCGCGTTCGCGACGCGTTCACGCATCTGCCCGCGGTAGGCGTCGAAATGGATCCGCGGCCGCGCGACGCCGACAATGGCGAACCGCTCTGGTAAATGGCCAGCCTCCGCCAGGTTGTAGATCGCGGGCAGCAGCTTGCGGCGAGTCAGATCGCCGGACGCGCCGAAAATGACCAGGATGCAGTCGTCAGCGCGGCTCGGCATGACCGCCGAATTGGGCGCGGAGCGCCGACAGCAGCTTCTCGGCGAAGGTGTGATCGCGCCGTGAGCGGAACCGTGTGAACAACGCGGTGGTCAGCACGTTCGCCGGCACGTCTTCCTCGATGGCGGCGGCGACGGTCCAGCGGCCCTCGCCGGAATCACCAACGGTTCCGGTGAATCCTTCGAGGCGTGGATCCTTCCGCAAAGCGATCGCCGCCAGATCGAGCAGCCACGAGCTGACCACGCTCCCGTGACGCCACACCTCGGCAATCGCTGCCAGGTCGAAGGTATAGCGGTGGTCGGCGGGCAGCGCCGGACTGTCCGCATTCCGAAGGATGTCGAAGCCCTCCGCGTACGACTGCATCAGCCCGTACTCGATGCCGTTGTGGATCATCTTGACGAAGTGGCCGGCGCCCGACGGGCCGCAGTGCAGGTACCCCTCGCGCGTCGGCGCGAGCGCCTCGAACACTGGTGTCAGGCGATCCACGGCCTGGGGTGTGCCGCCAATCATCAGGCAGTAGCCACGCTCCGCACCCCACACACCGCCGGAGGTGCCAACATCGACGTAGTCGATCCCCTGTGCGGCAAGCATCCGGGCCCGCCGGACGTCGTCCTTGAAATGCGTGTTGCCGCCGTCGATGACCACGTCGCCCGCGGACAGGAGGGATCCGAGTGAGCTGACGGTTTCTTCCGTCGGCGCACCGGCAGGAACCATGATCCACACGGCGCGGGGTGCCTGCAGCTGTGTGACGAGATCGTTCACCGACGACGACCCTGCGACGCCTCCCGTGGCCGCGCGCCGCACGGCGTCAACGCTGCGATCCCACGCCACCACCGTATGGCCCGCTTCAGCCAGACGACGGGTCATGCTGCCACCCATCCGGCCGAGACCGATGAAGCCGATCTGCATCAGGCCCGTCCTGGCGAGAGCAGCGATTCGAGCTCTTCGGGATGTGCCGCGCGCAGCTGCGCGTCCGCACGTTCCAGTGTGCCGTGTCTCACGAGCCGCGCGAGCGACTCCTCGAACGAGAAGGAGCCGCTCTTGCGCGTAATCGTGATCTCCTGATTGAGGTGCTGCAGCGCGTTCTTGCGCACGTGCTGCCGCGCGCCGTAGCTCACCATCAGCAGCTCCGCGACCGGCACGACCCCGCCGGTCTTTGCCGGCACGAGCGTCTGCGTGAGGATGGCCGCGAGCGCCATCGACAGTTCCTGCCGTACCGCGTTCTGGCGCTCGGTCGGAAACGCGTCGGCGATGCGCGAGATGGCCGCGGACACGTCGGTCGTATGGACCGTGGCGAATACGAGGTGGCCTGTTTCAGCCGCCGAGAGCGCGATCCGCATCGTCTCGGGGTCACGCATCTCGCCGACGACGATGACGTCGGGAGCCTGGCGGACGGCAGAGCGGAGCGCAGAAGGGAAGTCGGGGGCATCGATGCCGATTTCCACCTGTTCGATGAGACTCCGGCCGTGCGGATGCTCGTACTCGATGGGATCCTCGACGGTGATGATGTGCCGCTCATCCCGCTCGTTGATGGCTGAGACCAGCGCTGCCAGCGTGGTCGTCTTGCCGGATCCGGTTGGTCCGCCGATCAGCACGAGACCCCGCGGCAGCGCGGCGAGCAGGCTGATGTCGTGGGAGAAGTGCAGATCGGCGAGCCGCGGAATCTTCCGCGGCAGCGCGCGGATCGATGCGGCGGTTCGGCCACGCTCGCGGTGGAGGTTCATTCTGAAGCGGCCCAGCCCGGGCCGGGTGAATGCCAGATCGACCGCATGACCGGCGCGGAACCGCTGCAGCAGCCGCGGTCCAGCGGCGGGGCGTACGGCGTTTTCGATGTCCTCGCTGCCGAGCGGCTCGGTGGAAATACGGAGCAGCCGGCCGGGGGCACGCACGATCGGCGGCGAGCCCGAGACGAGCAGCAGGTCGCTGCCGCCGTCCTCGTTGCGCACGCGCTCGAGCCACGAATCGAGACGCGCGAAATCAGTATCGACGAATGAGCGATCGGAGGGCACCGCGTTAGCGGTGCCGTCCGTCGGATCGAGCAGATTGAGCTCGGTGACAAGACGATCGAGATCGTTGAACCGCTCGTCGAAGCCGCTCACCGCGGCACGCTCCCGCCGGTGAAGCGCTCTTCGATCCGCGTCACCTTGTCGAGCCGGCGCTGAAACCGTTCCTCGCCCGCGTAGCGGGCGCCGAGAAACGCGCTGACGAGGTCGAGGGCCAGCGCGCCGCCGATGACCCGCGCGCCGAGGCACAACACGTTCATGTCGTCGTGCTCGACGGCCTGGTGCGCCGTGTAGGTGTCGTGGCAGACCGCCGCGCGGATACCGGGGAACTTGTTCGCGGCAATCGACACACCCGCGCCGCTGCCGCAGACGATGATCCCGCGTTCCGCTTGTCCGTCCCGGATGGCGGCGGCTACTGCCTCCGCGGAGTCGGGGTAGTCCACGGGTGCCGGCGAATCGGTGCCGAGGTCCAGGACGTCGTGTCCCTGAGCGGACAGCTTGGCTTTGACCTCGTTCTTCAGAAGGTAACCGGCATGATCGGCCGCCAGGGCACTGCGCATGGGGGTAATAGGTTACAGGGATCAGGGATCAGGGATCAGGGATCGGGGATCGGGATGGGGGACCGCGGGATCGGATGGGAGACCGGGGATTGGGGGAATCGGTTATGAATCTGAAACGACCAAACCGGGCGACGTATCGTCGAAAACTGCGAAAGGCTGGCAGGACCCGGTTCCATCCCGATCCCTGGTCCCGGATCCCTGGTCCCGGATCCCTGGTCCCGGATCCCTGGTCCCGGATCCCTGTCAGTTATAATTTGCCCATGCGTACAGCAGCTAAGTTCTTGACAGCAGGCGCGTTCGCGCTGCTGCTCGCACTCGGCGCCCCGCCGGCGCCCAACACCATTCACGCGCAGGCCGGCGCTCAGGCGCCCGCTCCGAACCAGCCGCCCACGTTCCGTGCGTCGGTCGACCTCATCACGACCGACATGATCGCGCGCGATTCGCGGACCGAGCAGTTCATCGCCGACCTCAAGCCGCACGAGATCGAGATCCTGGAGGACGGCGTCAAGCAGGAAATCGTGTCGTTCGTGCTGACGCACGGCGGACGCGTGTTCAACACCCTCGCGCCTCCGCCGGCTCCGGTCCAGGAAGGCATCATCCTGCCGCAGCGCCGGCCGACCAACGACGCCGCCGGACGCATCTTCCTGATCTTCATCGACGACTTCCACCTGCAGTTCCGCGAGACCCCGCGGACCCGCGAGCTGATCAAGAAGATGCTTCGCCTTCTCATTCACGAAGGCGACATGTTCGGCATCGTCAGCACCGGCCACTCGTCGATCTCCGAGCAGCTGACCTACGACCGTCAGGTGCTCGAGTCGTCGATCGAGCGCATTACCGGCGGCGGACTGACCCCGAAGGACATCATGCAGGGGATGGCGACGTCGCAGGGTCCGGCCGAGCTCCGCCATCGCGCCCACGTGGCGTTCTCGACCGCCTACGACCTGATGCGCAACCTGGAGAAGGTGCAGAATCGCCGCAAGGCCGTCATCTACATCAGCAGCGGCTACGACTTCGATCCGTTCGTCGAAGGCCGGCTCGAGGAGCAGGCGCGGCGCATGGGTATCGACAGCTCGTCGGATGAGGGCGGCGGACTGGGTTCGGCAGCGGACCGGCTGCGCGAAGATCCGACATATCGGGACCAGCGCTCGAGCCAGCAGCTGGCCGCCACGGATCTGATCCGGGAAGTGTACGACCTGACGAAAGCCGCCAATCGCGCCAATGCGACGCTGTACACCATCGATCCGCGGGGCCTGATTGCCGGTCCCGACATCGATCAGGAAGTGAACATGACCGACTGGAACGCCTACGTGCGCGAGACGCAGGACAGCCTGCGCATGCTGGCGGAACAGACCGGCGGCATCGCCATCGTCAACCAGAACGACTTCGACAAGGGGCTCAAGCGGATCGACAACGAGACCAGCGATTACTACGTGCTGGGCTACTACTCGAGCAACCCCGACCCGACGCGCCGCACGCGCAAGATCGAGGTGCGCACAACGCGGCAGGGTGTGGCCCTCAAGGCCCGCGAGAGCTACTCGCTGCGCCCGGCGAATCTCCGCCGCTGACCTGCGCGGCGGAGGCCGCCTATTTCGCCCGCGTCGCGGCTTCGAGGCGCGGGCGAATCGCTTCGAAAATCCTGATCACTTCCGACACGGTGCGAGGCAGCCGGCTCATCTTCGGATAGAGCCAGCCTGTCTGCCGCACGAGCGAGTGCCCGGCGATGCGGCTGCGGAACAGCTGCCCGGCCTTGACGTCGGACGCGGCTGCCTGCGACGGGATGATGCTGATGCCGAGACCGCTTCGAACCATCGCCTTGATGATTTCGACGTTCTCGGTCTCCATGATCACGTCCGGATTGACGCCTTCGCGCGCAAAAAACTGTTCAACCAGCCGGCGGGTGATCGATCCCGTTTCGAAGAGGACGAAATCCTGCTTGTCGAGGTCGGCGGGCGAGATCGACTTTTTCTTCGCCAGCGGATGCGCCGGATAGGTAATCAGCAGCAGCTCTTCCTGCAGCACGGGAACCGAGACGAGATCCGTGGCTTCAACCGGCAGCGTGATCATGCCCAGGTCGCCCGCGCCCGAGCGCAGCATGGCGATCGAGCGTTCGGCGCTGCCGACGGTGACTTTCAGATCGAGGTGCGGATGCACGCGCCGCACTTCGGCGAGGAGCGTCGGGAACACGTACAGGCAGACGGTCATGCCCCCGACCAGGCGAATCGTGCCGCTCAGCGAGTCGCGTTTCTCGCTGATCGTGGATACCGTTTCCTGCAAATCCTGGAAGACGCGATGACTGAGCTGGAGGAGCGACTCGCCGGCCGGCGTGATACGGATGCGCCGCCCGATCCGGTGGAACACCGGCTCGCCGAGTTCGTCCTCGAGGAGCAGGATCTGGCGGCTGATCGCCGACTGGGAGACGTGCAGCTTCTCGCCGGCGGCCGTGAACGAGCCGGTGTCCGCAATGGCCCGGATGATCTCCAGCTGCCGCAGATCCATGGCGTCAGGATACTCTGAGCGCGGCGCGCGTCCTTTCGATCGCGTCCTTCAGATACCCTTCGTCCATCTCGATCCCGACGAAACTGACCCCGAGCTGCGCGCAGGCCACCGCGGTCGATCCCAGCCCCAGAAAAGGATCGGCCACGACCTGCAGCCGCTCGAGCCCGTGCAGGCGGAGGCACATCTCGGGGAGCTTCGGCGGAAAGGTGGCCGGGTGGGGGCGATCCTTCTCGCGGCTCTGAATGGTCTCGTAGGGGATGAACCAGGTGTTGCCACGGCATCGCACGCCCGACGCAGCCGTCCGCCAGCGTCCGACGTTGGACTGGTCCTGGTACTTCACGCCGATCGCCTGACGTTCGATGGGCGTGGTGCCCGCCGGGCTGAAGTGGAAGACGAACTCATGGCAGTCGTGCAGAAATCGCCGGCTGTTAATCGGCTTGTAGTGGCCGACCGCCAGATCGTCCGCCAGTCCCGCGCGGGTGCCGGCAAGCGCCTTCTCGATGGCGATCGACTTGATCCAGTGAATGGTGTTCTGCAGGTGCAGGTGCGAGCGTGCCGCCTGGGCGACGTCGATCGCCGTCCACGGGTCGGTGGGCTTTGCTCCCACGTTCAGAAACAGCGAGCCGTCCGCAGACAGAGCGCGAGCGGCCCGGCCGACCCATAGGGACGTCCATTCCAGGTAGCGCTCGCGCGGAAGCGTGTCCTCGTAGGTCCGGTAACGGATGCCCAGATTGTACGGAGGTGATGTGACAATCGCGGAGATCGACCCCGGCGCGAGCCTGCCGAGCACGTCAACCGAGTCGCCCAGATAGAAGCGGAAGACCGTGCTGCCGGATTTGAAGGTTGTATGGGGGTGTGGGTAACGCGGCACCGCCGCAGATCTTATCGTGTGGGGATCAACTCCCAACTTCCAATTCCCAACTCCCAAACACTCCCGTCAGCTACTGGGAGTTGGAAGTTGGCAGTTGGGAGTTTCCTTACGAAGCGCGGGTAACGAGCGACGGGACGGCCGAAGCGGGCTCGTGAATCGTGTGGTTGCGCCGGTGGCTGTGCGCGTCGCACGTGCCGCCTTTTTCCTCGACGTAAGAGACTTCGCGGCTCGTGGCGAGCTCGCGATAGCGTCCGATGACGCACCCGCAATTCAGCGTCCGAAATCCGAGGAGTCGAACCAGGCTCATCGCCGCACCCTCCGTTCGAACCATGCGCAAAGCAAACGATGTGCCTTCGGTTGCTGGTAACACATCCTGCGAATTCGCGTTTGGTGGGTGCTCTGATTTCCGGGCATTTGGAAAGAAAAGGCCGGCCGCAGTCAGTATTTCCAGACGCGTCCCGCGGGCGGCGTTGGGCCTGATTGGATCGCGTTCAAAGCGTTGGAGTCCGCCGGCCATGTGTCAGGGCGGGTCCCGCGTAGTTGGCGTCTCGAGCGCAGGCGGACCCGCCATGGTACTCTCGGCGCTTGCGAGTGGCTCTGGCCGTTCTGCTGACGCTGATTGCCCCGCGCGGTGTGGCGCCGCAGGAACCCTTCGCGCCTGGCGGGGACGCGCGCGAGCGGGCGGCACTCGACGCCATCGAGAAGATTGAGCCGGCGACGATCGCCGCGCAGGTGCGGTTGTGTGAAGTTCCGGCGCCGCCGTTCGGCGAACGGGCAAGGGCCGGGGTCGTGCGGGACATGCTTGAGTCGGCCGGGCTGAAGAACGTTCGCCTCGATCGCGAGGGCAACGTCGTTGGCGAACGTCCTGGACGCTCGCCCCAGCCGCACGTCGTGCTTGCGGCTCACCTCGACACGGTCTTCCCTGTGGGGACGGACGTCACGGTGACGCGCCGCGGCGCGGTCCTCCGCGGTCCGGGAATCGGCGACAACTGCCGCGGACTGGCTGTGTTGATCGCGGTGGCGCGCGCGCTCAACGCCGCCGGGGTCGAGACTGACGGGTCGGTGACCTTCGCGGCGACGGTCGGCGAGGAGGGCCTGAGCAATCTACGCGGGGCTAGAGTCCTCGTCACCGAGACGCTGAAGGGACGCATCGACTATTTCGTGGCCCTCGACGGAAGCGGAAGTTCGATTACAAATGTCGCCGTCGGCAGCCGCCGTTACCGTGTCGCGTTTCGCGGCCCTGGCGGTCACAGTTACAACAATTTCGGTCGCGCCAATCCCGCGAACGCTCTTGGCCGTGCGATCGCCCGGATCTCCGACATCCAGGTCCCGTCTGCACCGCGGACAACGTTCAACGTTGGCCGGATTGGGGGCGGCACGGCCGTGAACGCCATCCCGGAGGAGGCCTGGATGGAAGTAGACCTCCGGTCCACCGACCAGGCAGCTCTGGAGCAGCTGGACCGTTCGGTTCAGCAGGCGTTCCGGCAGGCCGCTGAAGCGGAGAACGCGCGGTGGAAACAGAACCGCGCGGTGACGGTAACGTTCGAACGGCTCGGCGAGCGGCCCGGCGGGCGGACGGATGAGCGCTCGCGCATTGTCCAGGCGGCGCTTACGGCGTCGAAAACGGTCAAGCTGCCGGCACGTCTGGTGGAAAACTCGACCGATGCAAACGTTCCCATGCAGCTGGGCATCCCGGCGATCTCGATTGGCGGCGGCGGCACTGGAGCCAACACGCATTCGCTGGCAGAGACCTTCGACAGTACCGATTCTGTCCGCGGTACTGCCAGGGCGCTCCTGCTGACAATTGCACTCAGCCGCCGCTAATCATGCCTGGCGTGATCCTGCCCGGACTTGACGGCCCGGAACGTTTCGAGGTCGACGGCACGCTGGCGGGCGGCGGCGCCCCGCGCGCGGATCACGCGTATCCAGAAAATCGCGTGCACCGGAATGACCGTGACGAGCTCTGTCATCGTGCGAAGTTCCGGGACCGCCAGCGCCAGGTTCAGCGCGCTCGCCGCGACGAAGACAACCGTAAACAGCGGGTCGATTCCGCCTCCCGGCAGCCCCGGGCCGACGGACATGGCCGTCGTTTCCCACATTGGCCCGTCGGCGGCCCGTCCCTCGTAGTAGACCTGTAGATAGCGGCCGATTCGCTCCACGCCGACGTTCAGCGCGTGAATCGCTTCGAAGCCGGCAATCAGGACGCTCAGCGAGACCAACGAGAGCAGGCCGGGGACCGTCGAACCTTGCAGCAGGGCCGCGGTGATCGACGTCCAACCGATCACAGTGACCGGCAGAAGGGCCATCCGTACCGTTCCGCGCGCGGCGATTGTCTGGCGCAGAACCGTGAACTCCGACTGACTGGGGCTCATGTGTATGGCACCTTTTTTGGAATGGCTGGGCGCTTCGCGCCTGCCGAGGTGACGCGAAAGGATACATTAACGCTTGCGCGTTAAAGATTGTTTGCTACAATGCCGACACACGCCGTAACAAACTGTCTCGCAAATGGGTTGCCCGTGAACCGAGCCCGTCTGTTCAGGAAACTTAGGTCCCTCTGTCTCGTTGCGGCTGTGCTGTCGTTCGGTCTGCCGGAGGTGTCGGCCGCCCAGACGGCCGCCGCCAAGAAGCCGGCAGCGACCAAGAAAACCACCACCACCTACTCGGCGAAGCAGGCCCGGTCGCGCCGGGCGGCACGGGCCAGGGCCCGCGCAGCCGCGGCGCAGCGGGCAGCGGCGGCGCTCAAAGAGGCACAGCAGCCGCGCTTCAAGTTCGACGACACCGGCGCCCTGGTTCCCGACCCCCGGGCCGAAGCCGCGATTATCTATAACCCGCAGACCGGCAAGGTTCTGTGGGAGTCGCACGCACAGGATCAGCGCTCGATCGCCAGCATCACCAAAGTGATGACCGCGGTGGTGTTCCTGGAAGACTCACCGGACCTCTCGCAGACGGTTGTCGTCCAGCGCGCCGATATGCGGGGCGCCTCGACGACCTATTTGAAGGCCGGCGACAAGGTGACGAAGGAAGATCTGCTCCATCTGATGCTGATCGCGTCCGACAACGCCGCGTCACGCGTGCTTGCCCGCAGCTCGTCGTACGGGGCGGAAGGCTTCGTCGCCCGCATGAACCAGAAGGCCATCGACCTGGGCCTGACGAGCACGAAGTACGCGGACACATCGGGTCTGCTGGCCGCGAACGTCTCGTCCGCCTACGACATGGCGCGGCTCATCACTTTCGTGTCCACCGTGCCGCAAATCTCGAACGTCATGCAGAAGCAGGAATACACCGCGACGGCCGGACGGCGAAAGATCAATATCCACTCGACCAATCAGCTTGTCCGTCAGGGCGACGTGGACGTGCAGGCCGGAAAGACCGGATTCATCACCAAGGCGGGCTACTGCCTGGCCACGCTGCTGAAGCTCCCGCAGGGCGGCCCGCAGGTCGCCGTCGTCGTGCTCGGTGCCAAATCGAACGCCGGCCGTTTCTGGGAGACGCGCCACCTGTTCAACTGGCTCTCGTCGAAGGCGCAGGATCTGATCGGCGGCACGCCGGTCGAAGCCGCGGCCGCCGCGAATTAGCTCGAATACCCGCGCTGCATGGCTGCCGCATCCAGCGGCAGCGTCGCCACCGTATCGACCATCGGCATCACCGGGCGCGTCGCCCGGCGGCCGTCATACGCCTTCAAGTACCGCTTGCACGCGTCGCACGCGTAGACACGATACTTTCCGTCCGGCGTCGCGAACGACGTGATCCGCGATCGGTCGGCGTTGCGGCAGTACGGACACGTGAGTGCCTCGTACTTCCATCGCAGCGTGCATCGCCCGCAGATCAGATGGCGCTCGGCGGCGGGCGTGATCACGGCAAAGTCCGGCTCCCCGCCGCACAGCCCGCAGTGCGGGTGCGTCCACAGCGCGAGCTCCTCGCGCTGCTGCAGCACTTCCGCGCAGCGCGAGAGAAACGGCCGCATCGCCAATCCCAGGACCTGGCCGACGACCGCGTCGTCTCCTGCGGATTCAGCGGAGATGGCCGTCACGCCCACGGACGCCACCGCGTGCGATTCGGCGGCGCTGCGATACCAGTCGCCGGCCGCGGCGAGAAGCGCCATGTCGCGGCCAAGCGCCTGCACGCGCTGATGATCGGCATCCTCGAGCGCGCCATGGCGGCGGAGGATGTCGGCCGTCTGCCGGACCAGGAGCCGGAGGTCCGTCAGGTCGAGCGGGATGTCCTCGAAGCGCAGGAGCGGGCGTGCCTCCGCCGTATGGCGCTTGACGACCTCGGCGGTGATGGCCAGCGAGGGCAGCGTGACCCGGCCCTGCACGCGCCGGAACAGCTCGACCAGCTCCAGGTGCATGTCGACCGCTTCGCCGAGCTCCGGATGCTCCGCTTTAATCGCACGGAGCGCGGCGGCTTCGCGCGACTCGGCACGCTGCGGCCGCGCCGGGCGTTCTCCCTGATCGGTCACTCAACGAATCATACACACGGCGGCGACGAGTGTTCACGCTTCCAGGTGCTCTCTTCCCGGTTCGTGTTCAGGTTCCGTTCAAACCAAGAACGGCCGCCGAACACAGAACACGAACCGGGCACCGAGAATGCGGACGCGTGAACGGTGTTAGGGTGTGATGGATGCGCGTGCTCATGGTGGCGTCGGAGGCGGCTCCGTTCGCCAAAACCGGCGGGTTGGCGGACGTCATCGGCGCTCTGCCGCGCGCGCTCGCCAGCCTCGGACATGAGGTGGATGTGGTGATGCCGCGCTATCGCGGCGTCGAGGCGGGCGCGCCGGAGCGTGTCATCACTGTGGCGCTCGGCAGCCTCGTGTCGGATGCGGGCTGCTACGTGATCGCCGACGACCGCATCCGCACAATCTTCATCGACCATCCGGGATACTTCGACCGCGATCACCTGTACGGGGCAAACGGCCACGACTACGTCGACAATCCCGAACGCTTCGCGTTTCTGTGTCAGGCGGCGCTGAACTGGGCGGCGGATTCGAGCATTCCGTATGACGTCGTGCACGCGCACGACTGGCAGGCCGGCCTGGTGTCGGTGCTTCACGCGCGGATGGTGAAAGCGAGTACATCGCTCCGCCGCCTTGCGACCGTCTTCACCATCCACAACCTCGCGTATCAAGGCGTATTCGACGCGAGCTGGCTTCCGTATCTCGGCCTCGGCTGGGATCTCATGCGCGTGGACGCGATGGAGTATTGGGGCCGGATCAGTTATCTGAAGGCAGGAGTGGTGTTCAGTCAGCTGATTACCACCGTGAGCCCACGCTACGCGCAGGAGATTCAGACGCCGGCGCTCGGGTTCGGCTTCGACGGGATCCTGCGTGAGCGCGGCTCCGATTTGATCGGGATCCTGAACGGGATCGACTACGATCAGTGGGATCCGGAGCGCGATCCGAACATTCCCAGGCCATATGGCGCCACCGATCTCGAGGGGAAAAGCGCGGCCAAGCGGGAACTGCTGGAGCGGTGCCGGTTGCCGGCGGGCATCGACGCGCTGGCGCGTCCGGTCGTCGGCCTCATCTCGCGGATGGTCGATCAGAAGGGATTCGATCTCCTCGCCGACATTGCCGACGAGCTTCCGCGCCTGGGCGCTGCGGTCGTGCTGCTCGGATCGGGCGAGCGGCGGTATGAAGATTTGTGGCTGGCGCTCGCCACCCGATATCCGGATCGCGTGGCGGTGCACATCGGGTTCGACGAACGGCTGGCGCATCTGATCGAAGCGGGGGCGGACCTGTTCCTGATGCCGTCGCGATTCGAGCCGTGCGGGCTCAATCAGATGTACAGCCTGCGCTACGGTACGGTGCCGCTGGTGCACGCCACCGGCGGGCTGGCGGATACGGTGCGGAACTTCGACGCGGTCACCGGGAGCGGAACCGGTTTTACGTTCGACGAGTATTCGCCTCAGGCGCTTCTTGGCACCCTGAGGTGGGCATTAGGCGTCTTTATGGATCGGCGGACCTGGCAGCGGATTCAGCAGTCCGGGATGAGGCAGGATCATTCGTGGGCAGCCTCGGCGCGGCGCTACGTCGAGGTGTACGAGCGCGCCATTGCATCGCGCGTGGGAGTGTGAGCAAACCATGGCATCGGAGAATGTGAAGACTTTCACTGACAGCAATTTCGACGAGGAGACGAAGCAGGGCGTTGTGCTGGTCGACTTCTGGGCGGAGTGGTGCGGACCCTGCCGCCGCATCGCGCCGATCGTCGAGCAGCTGGCCACCGAGTACGCCGGGCGAGCCACCATCGGCAAGATGAACGTCGACGAGAACCCGAACGTGCCGACCAGCCGGTTCCACGTGCGCGGCATCCCGACGCTTGTCGTGCTGAAGAACGGACAGCTCGTCGACACCATCGTCGGTCTGGTTCCCAGGGAAGACATCGTCTCCGCGCTCGAGCGTCACCTCTGATGTCCGGTTCCCACGCAGACCGCGAGGTCGTGATCATCGGCTCCGGGCCCGCCGGATTGACTGCGGCGCTCTATGCCGCGCGCGCGAACCTGAAGCCGCTGCTCATCGAGGGCCTCGAAGCCGGCGGTCAGTTGATGCTGACGACCATGGTGGAGAACTGGCCGGGGTTTCGCGACGGCATCATGGGACCGGACCTGATGGGCGAAATGCGCGCGCAGGCCGAGCGCTTCGGGACCGAAGTGGTGCAGGGCAACGTGACCTCGGTGGACCTCCGGCACCGCCCCTTCACGATTTCGCTCGACGACGGCCGTAAGGTGACGACGGCGGCGCTGATCGTCGCCACCGGCGCGTCGGCACGCTGGCTGGACATCGGGTCGGACCGGAAGCTCTCGGGCCGCGGCGTGTCCACGTGCGCCACCTGTGACGGCTACTTCTTCCGTGGGAAGCCGATTGCCGTCGTCGGCGGCGGCGATTCCGCGATGGAAGAGGCGGTCTACCTCACGAAGTTCGCCTCGAAGGTCACCGTCGTACACCGCCGCGATACGCTGCGCGCGTCGAAGATCATGCAGGACAAAGCCTTCGCGAATCCCAAGATCGATTTCATCTGGGACTCCGAAGTCATCGACGTTTCCGATCTGGAAAAGGGCGAGGTCACCGGCATTGTTCTGCGGCATCTGAAGACCGGCGAGATCCGCCACCTCGCGGTTGACGGTGTGTTCATCGCCATCGGCCACACGCCAAACACCGCGCTCTTCAGGGGACAGATCGACCTCGATCCGAACGGATACATCGTCACCAGAGGCGGAACGCGCACGAACATTCCAGGCGTTTTTGCTGCCGGCGACGTCCAGGATCATGTGTATCGTCAGGCGGTCACGGCGGCAGGCTCCGGCTGCATGGCCGCCATCGATGCCGAACGATATCTGGAGGGGCTGCCCGCCGCCGACGCCGCGTCGGTACAGCCCAGCGCGACGGCGTAGACCGTGGCTGCAGCCGCGTCGTCGAAGTACGCCTCGTCGGACCTTCGACAGCTGCTGTTTCTCATCGACACGGCGTACGACCGCGTCTCATGGCACGGTCCCAACCTGAGGGGTTCACTGCGCGGGATGACGCCCGCGCTCGCCGCATGGCGTCCCGCCGTCGAACGTCACAACATCTGGGAGCTCATCGTGCACGCGGCGTACTGGAAGTACGTCGCATGGCGGCGCCTGACGGGGGCGAAGCGCGGCTCGTTTCCGCTCGCCGGCTCGAACTTCCTCGCGCGACCGGTCGAGAACACAAAGGCCGCCCTGCAGGCCGACCTCGATCTGCTCGACGAGATGCATCGCGTTCTGCGCGAGGCGGCGGCTGCCGTGCCGGCCGGGGCGCTCGACTTGGGCTCGGCACAGCGCGGCGTCACGAAACGCGCCTTGCTGACCGGCGTCGCGGCGCACGATCTCTATCACGCTGGTCAGATCCAACTACTGAAGCGACTCGAAAGGACCTGTCGCGCCGAAGCGCGGCAGCGCGAAGGCGGATGAGTGTCATTCAATCGCTCGTCGACGAATACCGGCGTTACAAAGCGCTGGCCGAAGCCGCGATCGCCCAGGTCGGCGACGAAGAGCTCGGGCACGCGGGCCACGACGGCGGCAACTCGATCGAGATGCTGATCCGGCACATTGCCGGCAACCTGAAATCGCGGTTCACCGAGTTCCGCACCAGTGATGGCGAGAAGCCATGGCGCCACCGGGACGACGAGTTCGAATCCGCCGGATTGAGCCGAACGGCGCTGTTACAGGTCTGGGAGGAGAGCTGGAGCGTATTGTTCGTCGAACTGGAAAAGCTGGGCGACGGCGACCTGAGCTCCACCGTGACCGTTCGGCGGCAGCCGCTGCGGATCGATGAAGCGCTGCACCGCTCGCTTGCGCACACGGCCTACCACGTCGGCCAGATCGTATTCATGGCGAAGGCGATGCGGGGCGGCGGCTGGCGCACGCTCAGTATTCCGAAGGGCAAGTCAGAGGAGTACAACCAGAAGGCCACGGGCGAGACCGCGGCAGCGCATGCGAAGAAGCTGATGGAGAGGTAGTCTGGGTTGCCTGGGTCCGGACACCGCGCCTGACCCAGAACCACTTAGGCCACCCAGGCTACCTAGGCTGCCACCCAGGCCACCTAGTCGATCCAGCCGCCGCCAACGACTACATCGTCGTGATAGAAGACCACGGCCTGGCCGGGCGTCACTGCCGACTGCGGAGTGTCGAACTCGAGTTCGGCACGGTTGCCCTCGATCGCCCGGACGCGCGCTGGTGCCGGCGTATGTCGATAGCGGATCTGTGCAGCCACCGAAAGCCAGTCCGTCGGCGCCTCGGCGGCCACCCAGTTCACGTCCGATGCGGTCAGTGTGGTGCGCTCGAGCGACGACTTCGGGCCGACGGTCACGTTGCCGGTGTCGGCGTCGATCTGCAGCACGTACAGCGGAGCCGGCCCGGACACACCCAGTCCCTTGCGCTGACCGATCGTGAAGCGGTGAACGCCGGCATGTGTGCCGAGCTGCTCGCCGCTCTCGGCAACGATAGCGCCGTGGTGCGCGACGTGCGGTGCCTTGCGTGCGACGAAGGACGCGTAGTCGCCGTCCGGGACAAAGCAAATCTCCTGGCTGTCCGGCTTGTCGGCAACCTGTAAACCCAGGCGGTGGGCCTCGCGCCGCACCTCGGGCTTGGTCAGGGCGCCAACCGGAAACATCGCCGCCGCCAGCTGATCCTGTGTCAGCGAGAAGAGGAAGTAGGACTGATCCTTGTCCCGATCGACGCTTCGCTTCAGCATCCAGCGATTCGTGTCTCGCTCCACCTGCGCGTAATGACCGGTCGCGACGGTGGATGCGCCGAGGCCGTGTGCGCGCTCGAGGAGCGTCGAGAACTTCAGGTCGCTGTTGCAGTGGGCGCAGGGCAGCGGGGTGCGGCCGGATGCGTACTCGCGGACGAAATTCGAGATGACCGTCTCCTGGAACTGGCGCTCGAAATTCAGGATGTAGTGCGGAAAGCCCACGGCCGCCGCCACGCGGCGCGCATCGTTCAGATCGTCGAGCGTGCAGCAGCTGCCGAAATGCAGGCCGGGCTCGCCCTGAGCGTAGAGCTGCATCGACAGACCGATGACGTCATGACCCTGCTCGGCAAGCAGGGCCGCGGCGACGGACGAGTCGACTCCGCCGGACATTGCTACTACGACACGCATCCTTTAATGCAGAATTCTGAATTCAGAATGCAGTACGTCCGTGTTCTGCCTGCATTCTGCATTCTGCATTCTGAATTGCAGGTTCATACTCGAGCCACTGTTCGCGTCAGGCTTCGAAGCTTCTCCACGACTCCCGGCAGAACCTCGAGCACCCTGTCGATATCGGCGTCGGTGTTCGCCGCGCCGAGGCTGAAACGAATCGAGTTCTGCGTGCGGTGCGCCGGGAATCCCATCGCCTTCAGCACGTGCGACGGTTCCAGCGTTCCAGACGAGCAGGCGGACCCTGTCGAGACCGCGATCCCCGCCAGGTCCAGCGCGATCAGGAGCGACTCGGCTTCGATCCGGTCGAAGCTGACGTTCGTCGTGTTCGGCACGCGCGGTGAGCGGGCGCCGTTGACGGCCGTGCCGCTGACCTTGCCGAGAATTCCTTCCTCGAGCCGGTCACGCAGCGCCGCCAGGCGATCGGCTTCGGCCGTCATCTTGGCGCGCGCGAGCTGCGCGGCGACACCGAGGCCGATGATGCCGGCGACGTTTTCCGTCCCGGCGCGTCGGCTGCGCTCCTGTTTGCCTCCGGTCATCGGCGGCTGCACCCGCACGCCGCGGCGGATCCAGAGCGCGCCGGCGCCTTTCGGTCCGTAGAACTTGTGCGCCGAGAGCGACAGCAGGTCCACGCCGAGCGCTTTCACGTCCACTGGAATCTTCCCGGCCGTCTGCACGGCATCCGTGTGAAACACCGCGCCGCGCGCCCTGGCGACGCGGGCCAGCTGAGCCACGGGCTGGATCGTGCCGATTTCGTTGTTGGCGTGCATCACCGACACGAGCGCGGTGTCGTCGGTCAGCGCGGCTTCGAGCGCGGAAATTGCGACGATTCCGGTCTGATCGACGGGCAGCAGTGTCGTCTTCCAGCCGCGGCGCGCCAGCGCCTTGAGCGTGTTGAGCACCGCCTCGTGTTCGATGGTTGTGGCAATGAGGTGCCGCTTTCCCGTGACTTCGAGCGCCTCGGCGATGCCTCGGATCGCGAAGTTGTCGCTTTCCGTTCCGCTGCTCGTGAACACGATTTCCGACGGATCGCCCCCGATCAGCGCCGCAGCCGCGCTCCGCGCGTCATCGAGGGCCGCCTTTGCCACCTGTCCAAAGTGGTGCACGCTGGAGGGGTTGCCGAACTGCTCACGAAGCGCGGCGGCCATCCGGTCCACTACCTCTGCAGCAGGAGGCGTCGTCGCATTGTGGTCCAGATAGATCCGCACTGGTACCACTGTAGCATTTCGCGTCAGTCCGGCCCCGACTGCACTTTTGCGCAGAACGCCCGATATATACTCAGTGGGCTCCGGGCCCCAGTACAGCGGTCAGGAAAGAGGGACGCGTGAGTCTCGACGACGCCGCAGAAGCGTTCCCCCAGACTCAAGGAACGTCGCGGAGGCGTTCCGGCAGACAACGCGCGGAGGACATCAACATGTGGAAGCGTGACGAAGGGGTAAAGGGCAGCCAGCCGGCGCCCACGGCGCCCGCTCCGGTGCATCAGCCGGTCAGCACGGCGCCCGTACCACAGCCGGAGAGCCGGAGGATCGAGAGGGACGTGGTGAACATCGGAAAATCGGTTGTCATCAAGGGTGAGCTGAACGGGAGCGAGGATCTGACGATCGAAGGCCACGTCGAAGGCAAGATCGAGCTCAAGGATCATGTGCTGACGATCGGCCCGAACGGAAAAATCAAGGCGCAGGTGCACGCGAAGTCGGTGATCGTCCTCGGCGAGGTCAACGGGAACGTGACCGCGACGGAGAAGGTCGACATCCGCGACGGCGGCTCGGTTGACGGCGACATCGTGTCGCCTCGCGTGGCCATTGCGGAGGGCGCGCACTTCCGCGGCACGGTGGACATGCAGCGGAAGGCGGCCTCCGCCCAGCAGAGCCAGACAGTCAAGCCAGCCGCGGCGGCGACCGCGAGCACACCGCAACCACAGGCTGCGGCGCATTAGGTCAACGGGTGATTGGTGAGTAGTGACCTGTGAGTGGTTGATGATCCGATGAGCGACAGCGTCAGCAATCACCAGTCGCCAGTCACCAATCACAAACGATTCACTAATCACTAATCACCATCCACCATTTCCGTGGCGCTCTCCGACCTGTTTCAACGAAGGCGCAAGGACGATCCGGAAGCAGGCGCCGGCGCCGCGAAGGCGCCAGCACATCCCACCAAGGCGTTGAAGAAATTCCTGTCGACGCTCGGATCCCATGCGCAGCCGACCCTGCTCGACATCGGTCCTGTCGTCGGACAGAACGTCACCTTTTTCGGCGAGCGCCTCGGCTGCAAGTTCCAGGTCGAGGAACTGTCGAAGGACATCGATCGCTACGTCCGCGAGGACAAGCTGCCGGAGCTGCCCGAGTTCCTCAGCCGCCGTTTCCCGCAGGCCGATCAGACCTTCGACGGCATCCTGTGCTGGGACCTGTTCGACTATCTCGACAAGCCGGCGGCGCAGGCGCTCGCCAGGCAACTGGTTCGCGTGCTCCGGCCGGGGGGCGTGCTGTTCGCTCTCTTCAACGCCACCGAGGCGGTCGCGCCGACCAAGGCATACACGCGTTTCGTGGTGGTGGACGACGAAACGATCCAGCACCGCCCCTACGCGGCGGCGCGGGGAAAACAGAAGCCGCTGCCGAACCGCGACATCCTGCGGATGTTCGAGCCGCTGCGCGTGACCGACCAGTTCCTCCTGAAGACGAACACGCGCGAGATGCTCTTCCGTAGATGAACTTCGACCTGTCGAACGAGCACCGGCTGCTCGAGCAGTCGGTCCGCGAGTGGGCGGGACGCGAGGTGGCCCCACGCATTCGCGAGCTCGATCGCGAGCACCGCTTCGACCGCGGGATCTTTCCGCAGATGGCGGCGCTCGGACTGCTCGGGATCTGCGTGCCCGAGGAGCATGGCGGCGCAGGCATGGACTACCTGTGCCTCGGGCTGGCCAGCGAGGAGCTGGAGTACGTCGACACATCGCTTCGGGTGATCCTGTCGGTGCACGTCGGCCTCAACTCGCTCACGCTGCTCGCGTGGGGAAGCGACGACCAGAAGCGCCGCTATCTGGCCCCGCAGGCGCAGGGGACGAAGATCGCGACATTCGGCCTCACGGAGCCGTCCGCCGGCAGCGACGCGCGCGGCATCCAGACCGTGGCCCTGCGCAAAGGCGATCGCTACGTGCTCACGGGCGAGAAGATCTGGATCTCGCTCGCCGACGTCGCCGACCACTTCCTGGTGTTCGCCTGGACGGACCTCGAAAAAAAGAAGCAGCGCGATCCGTCCGGCATGAGCGCGTTCATCGTCGAGCGCGCGTTCCGCGGGTTCTCGAGCGCGACGCTGAAGGAGAAGTGGGGAATCCTGGCGGGGAACACCGGCTCGTTCAAGATGGACGAGGTGGAGGTGCCGCGCGAGAATCTCGTCGGACGGGAAGGCGAGGGGTTCAAGATCGCCATGTTCGCGCTCGACCAGGGGCGCTACACCGTGGCCGCCGGCGCCACCGGGCTGATTCGCGCCTGCCGCGATGCCAGCGTGAAGTACGCGACGGCGCGCAAGGCCTTTGGCGTCGAGATCGGCTCCCACCAGCTGGTGAAGGAAATGATTGCCAGGATGGAGTCCGACTACCAGACGTCGCGTCTGCTGTGGCAGCGCGCCGGCTGGCTCAAGAACGTCGGCCGCCGGACGACCCGCGAGACCAGCCTCGCCAAGTGGGTCGCGACGGTCGCCTCGGAGCGCGCGGCCGGCGATGCCGTGCAGATTCACGGTGCGAACGGATACTCGGACGAGTATCCTGTCGGCCGGTTCTACCGGAACTGCAAGGGCGCGGTAATTTACGAGGGCACGCGCGAGATCCACACGATCATGCAGGCCGATTACCTGCTTGGCTATCGGACGGACAAGCCGACCCGGTGTGAGCTGCCGCCGTACAACGGAGTGACCACGTGACGATGCCCAGCACGAAGGAGTCGCGGCGCGCCGCCAATCATCAGGGCTACCTCGACTCCGACCTCTCCCTCGACTTCCTGCGCGTTGTCGAACAGGCGGCGATCGCCTGTGCCCACACCATGGGACAGGGCGACCGTCACAAGTCCGATCAGGTAGCCGTCGAGGCGATGCGCCAGGAGATGGATTCGGTGCCGATCGACGGCACGATTGTCATCGGCGAGGGCGAGCGCGACGAGGCGCCGATGCTCTACATCGGCGAGAAGGTCGGCTCTGCCGCGCGCGGCGACGGCGCGGAGTACCCGCAGGTGGACATTGCGGTGGATCCGCTCGAGGGCACGAACCTGTGCGCCACCGGCGCGCCCAACGCGTTGGCCGTGCTGGCCGCCTCCGAACACGGCGGGCTGCTGCATGCGCCGGACATCTACATGGAAAAGCTCGTCGTCGGCCCGAGCTGCCGTGATGTGGTGGACCTGGATGCTCCGGTACGATTCAACCTGCGTGCTGTGGCGCAGGCGCTGGGACGCAAGGTCGAGGACCTGGTCGTCATCGTGCTCGAACGCCCGCGGCACGAGAAGCTGATTGCCGACATCCGCGCCACCGGCGCGCGCATCCGCCTCATCGGCGACGGCGATCTCTCGGCGGGCATCACCGCCGCTGTCGTTGGCAGCGGCGTGCATGCGGTGATGGGCATCGGCGGCGCTCCCGAAGGGGTCATCACCGCGGCGGCGATGCGCTGCCTCGGCGGAGAGATCTACGCGCGCCTCGTGGTCAGCACGCCGGAGCACGAACAGCGCTGCCGGGCGATGGGGATCACGGACTTCAAGAAGATTTATCGGTCGAGAGACCTTGCCTCCGGCAACAACATCGTGTTCGCGGCGACCGGCGTCACCGACGGCACACTGATGAAGGGTGTTCGCTTCTTCGGCGACGGCATCCGTACCACGTCGCTGGTCATGCAGACGCATCCGCACCGTATCCGATTCATCGACAGCATTCACGTCAGCGACAAGGCAGGCGCGACATCGAAGATCCGGTTCTTCTAACTGCTCTTCTCGATGACCGTACGACTGACGACCGTGGCGATCGCCGTGCTCGTTCTGACGGCAGCAGCCGCAACGGCACAGGATCGAGGCGACGTCTCGGCCGGGTATCGATTCCTTCAGTCCGAGGGTCTGGGCTACCCGCTGGGGTGGTATGTCGACGCCACCCGCCACATGAACAGCCTGATCTCGATCGTCGGTGACGTCGGCGGCGCATATAAGAGCGACTCGCTGAGCATCGGTCCCTTCACACAGAGCTACGACGCCGGGATACACACCTTCATGGGCGGCGTGCGGGTGAACGCGACGACGAAGCAGCCGGACGTCATCGCCTTCGGGCAGGCACTGTTCGGGGCCGCGCATCTGAAGACGACGACGGCCGCCGGCGGCATCGTCCTCTCACGATCGGCGACGGAGCCGGCGCTGAATCTCGGCGCTGGCGTCGACATCAACGGCGGCCTGCCGGTTGGATTACGGTTCGAGATCGGCTGGGTGAGAGCGTTCGCGGACGGAGACGGGGTGAACGTCTTTCAGTTCAGCGTCGGCGCGAAGTTTCGTTTGTAGGAGGCAACAATGCGACGACTTGCAACGCTCGTACTCGGGGTCCTCGTTCTGACGGGTGGGACGGCGCTGGCTCAGGGTAGACCTGAAGTCTCAGCCGGATGGCGGCTACTCCACATCTCCGGCAGCGATACGGAGGACATCATGGGAACCGAGGACGACGGGGTCAACCTTCCGAAGGGGTGGTACTTCGACGTCGCGGTGCCGATGACCCCGATGCTCTCGATCGTGGGTGACATCGGCGGCAACTACAAGTCGGAGACGGAGTCTTTCACCGAGCAGGGCATTACCTTTACGGGAACCGCGAAGGCCAGCGTCCACACCTTCCTGGGCGGCATCCGCCTGGGCGCCACGGACAATCCACGCGTCAATCCTTTCGCTCAAATCCTGTTCGGCGCCGCGCGAGGCACGGCCAGCGTCGAAGCAACCGTCAGCGGCATAACGCTCATCGATTTCGACGAGTCCGGCACCGAAGCGGCGATGTCGCTCGGCGGGGGTGTAAACCTGAACGCGGGCTCCTTTGGCGTCCGCCTCCAGGCGGAGTGGCTCAAGATACTGGAAGAAGATTCCGGCAATGCATTCCGCTTTGCCGCCGGGATCGTCATTCCGTTCTAGCGTCCCCTTACTCGTAATCCTTCGCCTTGTGCTTGCGGCGCCGCCAGGGGCGCCTGGTCTTGTCCTCGTGCGCTCCGCCTGTCTGCCGCGGCAGCGGCACGCGGGGACGGGCGGGCGCTTTCGCCGTGCGCTTGCGCTTCGCGGGCATGCCCGGGATTGTACGACTGGGTGACTTGGGTAGCCTGAGTCGCCTGAGTCGCCTGGGTTGTTACGCAGGCAACCCAGGCAACCCTGGCGTCACTGATACGATCAATCAGAGATGGCGCACAGGAAGCCGGCCGCCGCTACCACTCCCGCTGCGCGCGACGGCAGGCATTCGCGCCCCGAGCGGGCCGCGCTGGTTGGCCTGATCAGCGGTTCGGTTCGCCGTATCGACGCTGAGCAGTCGCTGGAAGAGCTCGCCGGCCTTGCCGAGGCTGCCGGCGCAGTCGTTGTGCTGCGCATGCTCCAGGAGCGCCCGAAGCCCGACGCCGGAACCTTCATCGGCGCAGGCAAAGTGGCGACCCTTGCTGCCGCGTGCGCCGAAGCCGACGTGAACGTGGTCATCGTCGATCACGAACTCACCCCCGGACAGCTGCGGCAGCTCGAGGATCGGCTCGACCGCAAGGTCGTGGATCGAACCCAGTTGATCCTCGACATCTTCGCGCGCCGCGCGCGCACGCGGGAAGGCAAGTGGCAGGTCGAGCTCGCGCAGCTCAAGTACCTCCTGCCGCGGCTGGCCGGATCTGGTGCCGCCTTGTCGCGCCTCGGCGGCGGCATCGGCACGCGCGGCCCGGGCGAAACGAAGCTCGAAACCGACCGCCGCCGTATCCGGGTTCGCATCCAGTCGGTGCAGAAGGAAATCGATCAGGTGCGCCAGCGGCGTTCGCAGCTCCGCGACCGCCGTCACAAGCAGTCGGTGCCCACGGTCGCTCTGGTTGGCTATACGAACGCGGGCAAGACCACGCTGTTCAACCGGTTGACACACGAGCACGCAGATGCCTCGGACGCGCTGTTCGTGACTCTGGATCCGCTGATCCGGAAGGTCCGGCTGCCGGATCAGCGCGAACTGCTCGTCTCCGACACCGTCGGATTCATCGACCGGCTGCCACACGCGCTGGTGGCGGCATTCCGCGCCACGCTCGAGGAAGTGGTGGAGGCCGACCTCGTCCTCCACGTCATCGACGGCGCCAGCCCCGACCGCGAGAGGCACGTTCTGGCCGTTCGCCGCGTGCTGGACGAGGTCGGCGCCGCCGAGGTGGCCGTGCTCGATGTCTATAACAAGGTCGATATGCTGTCCGCTGATGAGCAGCGTCGGCTGCAGACGGCGGATCCGGCGGCGGCGCTGATCTCCGCCCGCACGGGCGCCGGGCTGGTCGAGCTGCTCCAGATGGTCGCGTCGAGGCTGGCGCTGGATACCCGACGCATTACGATCACCTTCGACAGCAGCGCGGACTTCGATCGTCAGCAGATTTCACGCCTGTACCGGATAGCGCGGGTCGTCAGCCATGTGGCAACAAATGGGAAGGTCGTCATCGAGGCGGACGTACCGCGGCGGTTCATCGAGCGTCTGACGACACCGGCGCCGCCAGAGACGCAGGAGACGCGGGAGAATAGTGGTGATGTGGATTAAGGGGCGCGGCCTGGCGCTCGTGCTGGGAACGGCGGTCGCGCTTGGCGCCTGCGCCGGCCGCGCCGCTGTGCCGCCCTCCGTCCCCACCGTTGCCCGCTACCCCGACTTCGTGTACCCCGCCGTACCCGCGTCGCTGCAGCGCGCGCCCGGCGTCGAGCGCATCGATCTGGCGTGGAGGTTCCTGCAGAGCGGCGACACGCGCAACGCCGCGCGTGATTTCGAGGCGGCGCTGAAGATCAACCCCCAGCTCTATCCGGCCCGTGCGGGCGAAGGCTATGTCGCACTCGCGCGCGGCGATCACGAACGCGCGCTGGCAGCGTTCGACGCCGCGCTGCGGCCGGCGCGCGATTACGTACCCGCGCTCATCGGCCGAGGTCAGACGCTGCTGGCCATGAAGCGGGACGTCGATGCGCTCGCCGCGTTCGAGGCGGCTCTTGCCGCCGATAGCTCGCTCGCCGACGTTCGCCGCCGCGTTGATGTCCTGCGCTTCCGCACGGTAGAGCAGGTCATCGACTCGGCGCGCTCGGAGGCCTCGGCCGGGCGTCTTGACCGCGCTCGCGCCGCTTACGAGCGGGCGATCGAGCTCTCTCCCGAGAGCTCGTTCCTGTACCGCGAGCTGGCAGTCGTCGAGCGCCGGCAGGGCGACAGCAGCCGTGCGTCACAGCACTTCGAGCGAGCGATCGAGCTCGATCCATCCGACACGGCAGCGCTCATCGCGATGGCGGATCTGCTGGCTGACCAGCAGCAGTATCAGGCGGCCGACGCGGCGTATCGGAAGGCCGCGGCGCTCGATCCATCTCCCGAAGTCACCGCGAAGATCGCGGCGCTCGCCGAGCGCATGCGCGAGTCGGCATTCTCGCCGGAATTCCGGGCGATCTCCGCATCGGCGGCAGCGACCCGCGGAGAACTGGCCGCATTGATCGGCGTCCGCCTGGAGCGGTTCATCGCCGCCGCGCCGCAGCAGCAGGTGGTCATCACCGACGCCGCCGGGCACTGGGCAGGCGACTGGATCATGCAGGTCGCGCGCGCCGGCGTGATGGATCCGTTCGAGAACCACACGTTCCAGCCCGGGCTGGGAATCCGGCGCGGCGACCTGGCGACCGCCGTCCGCCGAGTCTTGACGATGGCGTCGGCGACAAACCCTGTGCTGCGAAAACGCCTCGCCGAGCAGCCGCCAATCGCCGATATGCCGGCCTCGCACCTGGTCTACCCGGCGGCGGCCGCGGTAGTCGCCGTGGGCGTGATGCCGCTCGTGGATGGGATGCGGTTCGAGGTCAACCGTCCGGTCACCGGCGCGGAGGCCGTTGCGGTGATCAACCGGCTGCAGGCCCTGTTACGCTGACGTCTTGCGCAACCTGACCTTCGCCAATCAGATCACGATCCTGCGGATCGTGCTGATTCCTGCATTCGTGCTGCTCGTCGTCTACGGGCGCCTGGGCACGGCGCTGCTGGTGTTCATCACCGCCGGGGCAACCGACGCGCTCGACGGGTTGATCGCGCGCCGCGCCGGACAGCGCACCAGCCTCGGTGCCTGGCTCGATCCGATGGCCGACAAGCTCCTGCTCGTCACCACGTTCATCGTGCTGACCCTGCCGGGCATCGAGCTGACGAACCATCTGCCGCTCTGGCTGACGGTGGTCGTCATCAGCCGCGATATCGTGATCGTCGGCGTCGTGGCGATCGTGAACCTCGCGATCGGCCCGCGCACGTTCCGGCCGTCGTTCCTCGGAAAGGCCACGACCGCGGCTTTCATCGTCGTCAGCGTCGTGATCATGTATTTCAATTACCGGCGGCAGACATCGTGGCTCGTGGATGCGGGGATCTGGCTGTCGCTCGGACTGACGCTCGTGTCCAGCGCGGATTACTTCTTCCGGCTGCGGCGCCTGATTAACGAGCCCGCCCAAGGCTAGTCTTGGTCCAAGTCTAGGACGGACGTCTACTCCTTGGAACTCCGCCGCGTCCGCTTGCCCTTGCGGCGGCTGTAGGTCCGCTCGGCGCCGCCCGCAGGGCTCACGTCGGAGAACGTGCTGCTTTTTCCAAGTTCCTGTGCGACGAGTCGGGTGACGGCTTCCGTCACTTCCTTGACGACCATGTCGCGCAGCCGATCGACGCGGCTCGTGCGATGAGCCTGAAGCACCGCGCTTTCCTCGCGCGTGAGGAACAGCTCGGCGAGGTCCACCTCGAAGGCATCGGCGATGCGCGAAAGGGTCGCCGTGTCGGTGTCCTTCCCGTGCTTGATGAGATTGGTGATGGTGTTGGGCCGCACAGACGCCCGGTCGGCGAGCTGTCGCTTGGTCCATCCGCGTTCGGAGAGCAGCCGCGTGACGGCTTCACCCCACCGGGTCGAGGGCACGTTCGAACTGTAATTCAGGGTTCTGTCAGCGTTCAATGACGCACACGTTATCAATAGTCTGCGATAGAGCTCCGACCGTACGCGTTCGGAACGCGTCATTGTATTGTTAGAAAGATATGTTATATCGTTACGACGATAGTCAGCCGAGATCGTGAGTTGGGCGAGAACACCGGCCGGCACGCAAGCGGAAATGTTCGATCTCGCGTCAGTGCAGTCGCTGCCACACCAGACACCGTTCTTCACCGTCTCCGAGCAGCTGGTTCGACAGAAGTACGAAGAGTTCGTGCGGTGTTTTACAGGCGCTCGCATCCACTATGCGGTGAAAGCGAACACGCAGCCGGAGGTGTTGCGTGCGCTGGCGAAAGCCGGATCCGGCTTCGAGATCGGCTCGCGTCTGGAACTCGACCTGCTGCGGGAATTCGACGTCGGTCCAGACCGCGTCGTGTATGGTTCGTCCGTCAAGCCGCTGCGCGATATCGTCGCCTGCGCCGCCGGTGGAGTCGCCCGTTTCGCCTGCGATTCGTTCGCAGAGCTCGACAAGCTGGCGGCGTGCGCGCCAGGCGCACAGGTGTACGTCCGTATGGCCGTGGACGGCAGCGGGCACGTGACTTCCTGTGGAGGCCAATTCGGCGCATCGCCCGCGCTTGCGAAAGCGATTCTCATGCGGACGAGGGCGGTCGGTCTCCATCCGTGTGGCGTGAGCTTTCATCTTGGATCGTGCCCGGCGAGCGCTCGCGCCTGGGCCTGTGCGCTGGACGAGCTCGGCCCCGTCCTCGAACGGCTGGCTGCCGCAGGCGTGCCGGCGCTGACGATCAACATTGGCGGCGGATTCCCGTCGCGGTGTCTGTCGTCCGCCACGGGCATCGAGACGCTGTCCGGGATCGCGCGCCATACGCTTGACGCGTATCGGCGCCTTCCGTATCGGCCGCAGCTGATTCTGGCTCCGGGCCGGGGCCTTGCGGCGGAGAGCACGATTCTCGTGACCCGCGTCATTGCCCGTATTCCGCGCGGCCGCCATACCTGGCTGTTTCTCGACGCCGGCGTTCGCACCGGCCTGCCGGAAGCGATCAACGGAACACACCTCCACCGAATCTCCAGTTTTCGCCGGACCGGCGGTGACGAAGGCGCGATGATGAAATACTGCCTCGCCGGTCCCACCGGCGACATTCGCGACGTCGTCGCGCGCGATGCGTGGCTGCCTGCGGATCTCCGTCCCGGTGATCGCCTCGTGTTCCACGATGTCGGCGCAGCGTGTCCGCACGACAACGGGCTGCCCAAGCCAGGCGTCTATTCGATCGAACCGTAGATACGCCTACCGTTCGGCGGCGAGCTTTGATTCGAAGTAGGCCACGGTCTTCGTCAGGCCCTCTTCGAGACCGACGGTCGGTTCCCAGCGAAGCAGTGTGCGCGCGCGGCTGATATCCGGACGGCGCTGTTTCGGGTCGTCGACCGGCAGCGGCCTGTAGACGATTCTGCTGCGCGATCCGACGAGCCGGATGATCGTCCGCGCGATCTCCTCGATGGACACCTCGTGAGGATTGCCGATGTTCACCGGCTCGTTGGTGTCCGAATCCATCAGACGCAGGATGCCATCCACCAGGTCGGAGACGTAGCAGAAGCTGCGGGTCTGGGTGCCGTCGCCAAAGACGGTGACGTCCTCGTTTCGCAGCGCCTGCGACATGAAGGCCGGCACGGCGCGGCCATCGCGCAGCCGCATGCGCGGCCCGTAGGTGTTGAAGATGCGCACGATCCTGGTGTCCAGGCCATGCGCCCGGTGATAGGCGAGCGTGATCGCTTCGGCGAACCGTTTTGCTTCGTCGTAGACGCCGCGCGGGCCGATCGGATTGACGTGGCCCCAGTACGTTTCCCGCTGCGGATGCTCCAGCGGATCGCCGTACACCTCCGAGGTTGACGCGAGCACGAATCGGGCCTTCTTCGCCAGTGCCAATCCGAGCGCGTTGTGCGTTCCCAGCGACCCGACCTTCATGGTCTGGATCGGCAGTTCCAGATAGTCGATCGGGCTGGCCGGACTCGCCCAGTGGAGCACGTAGTCCACGTGCCCGTCGACGTCGATGTAGCGCGTGACGTCGTGCCGGATGAACTGGAAGTCGCGGTCCCGCAGGTGGGCGATATTCTGCATGTCGCCCGTCAGCAGGTTGTCGATGCCGACGACGGAATGGCCGCGGTTGATCAGTGTTTCGGAGAGGTGGGAGCCGATGAAGCCGGCGGCTCCCGTGACGACGGTTCTAGGCATGGGCACGCTGGAAGAGGCCGCGGACGACCGTCAGCCACATGATCTTCAGATCGAGCGTCACCGACCAGTTCTCGATGTAGTACAGGTCGTACTCGATCCGCTTCTCGAGCGAGGTGTTTCCGCGCCAGCCGTTCACCTGCGCCCAGCCGGTGATCCCCGCCTTCACCTTGTGGCGCAG
>JAICQE010000061.1 GCA_025938035.1 Vicinamibacteria bacterium | reverse complement strand
GGAGCGTGACGACGAACAGACCGATCCCGACGAAGATCGCCGCGATTGAAATGATTTGCGGAACTGAACGGGCCACAGTGGGTGGAAAAGTGGAAGAAGTGGAAAAGTGGAAGAAGTGGAAAAGTGGAAGAAGTGGAAGAAGTGGAAAAGGATTTGGACAGTACGCTGAGCGTACTTCTCTACTTACTTTTCCACTTTTCCACTTTTCCAGTTTTCCACTTCATTCTTTGTCGTCGTCGGGCGTGTCGACGTCGATATCGACGTCGACGTCGTCCTTGGCGCTCGTTGCGATATCGTCGATATCCACCGAGCTGTCGTCGTCGAGATCGTCGACCGCGTAGATGCGGCCGCCGCTGCGCTCCTTGATCGGACCGCGCGGCTTGTGTTCCTGGTTCGGCCCGCCTTTCTTGCCGCGCAGCCGCTTGGGCGGCGCGGGCGGGCCGAAGTTCGCGCTGCGGTCGCGCCCGCCGGGGCCCATCGGGCCGCCCGGTCGCGGACCGCCGAATCCGCCGCCGCCACCGCCGGGCCGGGGACCGCTGAATCCGCCGCCACCTGGACGAGGGCCGCCGAAACCGCCACCGCCCGGTCGCGGGCCACTGAAACCGCCACCGCCGCCTGGACGGGGTGGGTAACCCTGGCCGGGTGGCCGGGGCGGGCGATCCTCCCGCGCGCGCGCCTCGCTGACCGCGAGGTTGCGTCCCTGGAACGGCTGCGCGTCGAACCGCTTGATGACTTCCTCCGCCTGCGCACGATCGGCAAACTCAACGAATGCAAACCCGCGCGGACGCCCGGTTTCACGATCGACCGGCATCACGACGTGGGAGGGTTCGGCGACGGCCGCGAAGTGGGCGCGAAGGTCAGCTTCGCTGGCCCCGTAGGGAAGGTTCCCGATGAACAGACGGACAGCCAAGATTTCCTCGTAACTTATCCGCTGGAGCCGCCGCGAAGCGGCGCGTAGGCGGAAGCGTGGGCGGCTCAGATTCTATCCCAGAACCCGGAAAAGGCTGGCGGCGGGGGCTGCGTACATGTCTTGCAACGGCGGTCACGGATCGGAGTTCCGGATTAGCCGGACCATGAGCTGGGGTTACAGACATGATCACACCTCGAGTGTTAACAGCCACGGCCGTGCTGGCGGCGTTGTCGGCGTTCGCGTGCAACCGCGCGCAAACCAGTCAGGAGGCGGAACGCGCCACCGCGCAGGTGAAGACCGCCGCCGCGCAGGCGGGTGAGAAGCTCGCCGACAGCTGGCTTACCGCCAAAATCCAGGCGCAGTTTTTCGTCGACGAGGACATCAAGTCGCGTTACATCAACGTCAGCGCCCGCGACGGCGTGGTGAAGCTGAAGGGGTTCGTTGAAAGCGATGACGCGCGTCGTCAGGTTCTCGAAATCACCCGCAATACCGACGGCGTGAAGCAGATTGACGAGCGGCAGCTGCTCGTCGGCCGTCCGGCCAGCGAGTCGTTCGATACCGCCGCGACGTTCGCCACGGCGCCGGTCGCGACAACTGGCGTCACGCCCGCCGCGCCGGCGGCACCGCTGGACGATTCCACGGTCGTGAGCCTCGTGCAGGCAAAGTACTTCCTCGATCCGACGATCAAAGGGCGCAACATCAGCGTCGAGCTCACCGGCGGCGTCGTGACGCTGCGTGGACAGGTTGCCAGCGAGAACGAACGCGCGCAGGCCCTGACGCTCGCGCGCTCGACGCCTGGCGTGCAGCGGGTGGAGGATTACCTGACGGTGGACGCGGCGTTGCAGTAGGCCTATGGGCCAAGGCCTAAGGCCCAAGGGCTGGTCGAGGAATAAGGCCTTGTCCCTTGACCAGCCCTTAGGCCCTAGGCCTTCGGCCTTGGGCCTAGAATCCTGGGATCAAGTTGAACTGCCACATCCATCCGCGGCCGGGACGATCCAGCGGACGGACGTAGTCGATTTCTCCGACGGCGAATCCGAAGGCGTTGAAGCGGATGGTCGCGCCGACGCTTCGCGACCACTCTCGATCTCCTCCCGCGAACGATGGTTTCGTGGAGCTCGTCCACGCGACGCCAGCATCGGCAAAGACGCCGACTTCCACGGGAATGCCGCCGTACATCGCCGACGGCCTGAACAGCCCGACGAGCGGTGCGCGCAACTCGATATTCGAAATCAGCATGCGGCTGCCGATCAGTCGGTCGAATTGCGCGCACGTCGAGGTGGCCGTGATCTCGCACTCGTCCACTGAGAACGAGCCGACGTCGTAGCCGCGGATCAGATTCGCATATCCGATAAACAGCGGTGAGATCCGGGTGTCCTCGCTGTCGCGTCCATATCGCCCGTAGTGCATGCCGCGGAGAGCGAGGGTGAGCGGCCGCGCCATGAAGTACTTGCGGTAGTCGACGAGCGCCCCCGAAAAGAGCAGCGAGCCCGCGGTCTGCGAATACTCGAAGCGATACCGTTGGCCGAGGATCGGGCTGGTCGCGCCGAACACCGACGTGTCGTACACGAGCGCTGCGCTTGTTTCGCCGAGGTTGAGCGCATCCGGCCGCTCGAGGTCCTCCTCCGTCCGCCCGAGGAAGACGCCGGAGGGCGAGAAGAAGAAACGCTCGACCTCGTAGTCGAAGCTGATGCGGCGGATGCCGCCCGAGAACTCCACGCGCTGCGCGCGGTTGAACGGATACTGCGTGATTCCCGTGATCCCGCGGTTGATCTGGGTGACGCGGGTTTCCTGCTGGACGAACGCCGGCCCGAAGTTGGGATCGACGGTGACGCCCTGAGAGAACTGACCCGTGGTGTACGGGGTCTGCTCGACGATGACGCCCCAGTTCCAGCGATGCGTACGATTGAGGTACATCACAGCGCCGCCGAGGTCTTCGATACGGTTGCTCGCCTGAATCATCGCGCCCAGCTGATGGTTGCCGAGCATGTCACTCCAGATGAACGCGATGCCGCCTCCCGCAAACGCGCCCCACCGATCGACGCCGACGCCGACAGTCGGTTGCGTCACCATGTCGAGGCCCAGCTTCGGGGCGTAGTCCTCTTCCGGATACTCGGTCTCGGCGGGTAGGCCCTGCGCCGGGTTCTGCAGCATCGCCGCGACGTCCAACTCGCTCTGGCGGCGCGACAGCGGCGGCAGGATCGCGGCGTTCTGCGCGTTCACGGTCGTGGCAGCGGCGCTCCCGGCTTCCTTATCCGTCGTGGCGTAGATGTTGTACTTGTCGTCTTCGAATACCGAGAACACGACGTCCGGGGCCGCGGCCGCCACCGACAGCGCCGGGGTCAGCGGTGTGATGCCGCTGACGCCAGACAGCACGTTGGTGATCCGCGTCGTCCGGCCGGTGGAGAGCTCGGTGCGGTAGACGTTCGGAATCCCGTCCGGCGTGGCGATGAAAAACATGCCGCGCCCGTCGGCGGTGAACTCCGGGTTGGTGTTGCGGCCGGTGCCGAATCCGGCCAGCGGACGAATCTGGCGCGTGCCGACGTCCATCAGGCCGATGCGATAGTTGCCGAACGACAGCTGCTTCAGGTCGGACGAGAAACGGTCCGTCACCCAGGCGAGCTGCTTGCCATCAGGAGACCATTCCGGATCGCTGTCGGCAAACGGATCGTTGGTCAGCTGGGTGACCGCGCGCGTCGTGACGTCGAACAGAAACAGATCGAGCACGCCGCCCTTCAACGCCGAGAACGCGATCTGCTGGCCGCCCGGCGACCAGGCGGGGTTGAAGATCTCGCCGATGTCGGCGAACTCGTGTTCCATCAGCCGCTGGCCGGTGTCCACGTCGATGACGGTCAGCACCGGCTGGCCCTTGCTCAGCGCCGAGAACACGAAGCGTTTGTTGTCCGGCGCCCAGTCTCCGGCAGAGGCGAGGAACTCGAGGCTGTCGAAGTGCGGATCGGCGGCGGTCTTGGTCAGCTGGCGAATGACTTTTCCGCTGGCGACGTCGGCCAGGAACATGTCGATCGACAGCCGTGACCGCTCGGACAGGAACACCATCCGCTTGCCGTCGGGGCTGATCGCCGGGGCGAGGTTCAGGTTCCCGCCGCTGGACTGCTCGTTCATCAGCGCGCGCGAGAACGTTTCCGGCTTGCGCGTGGTCTCGAAGAGCGAGGCATAGGTCTTGCGCGTCTCGTCGTGCCAGTCCTTGGTCAGCGTCTCCTCGTCGGTCCCGAGCACGGCGGTGATGGCTTCCTCGATGTTTCCGCTGGGACCAGCCGCGCGAAGCATGTCGCCGACCGCGGAATCGCCCCAGCGTCCGGCGACGTAGGCCCAGAACGCATGACCGTACCGATACGGGAAGAAGTCGGGGTCATCCAGCTTGTCGATCGCCGGCATCTTTTCCCGAGACGACGCATCGCGGACCCACATGGCGGTGTTGGCGTCCACCGGCCCGAGCGACAGGTATTCGGCCATGCCTTCGATGAACCAGAGCGGCAGGGCGGCGACACCAGGTGTCGGGCGCCCTTCGGCATCCTCGGACGACGAGATGTCGTACTGGAACGCGTGGACGAGCTCGTGGCCGAGGACGTGATCCGTCTCCGCCAGGCCGCCGGCGAACGGCAGGATCACACGACGCTTGAAGCTTTCGGTGACGCCCCCTGTTCCCTCGCCGATCTCACCGGAGAGTGCGTTGGTCTGCTGGAAGTGCGGGTGCGCCGCGTACAGGATGATCGGCTGTCGCGAACTCAGCTCGTGGCGGAGCACGCGGGACAGTCGCGCATACCACCGTTCGGCCATCCGCGCGGCGAGGTCAACCGCCTGCTCCTCTTCCGGGTAGTAGTAGATGTCGAAGTGCTCGGTCTTCTTCACCTTGAAGTCGAACTTCTCGTATTGCACCTTGTTCTGGCCGAAGTACTGCGCGTCAGCGGTCGCGGCGCTCCCGGAGATCAAGGCCAGGAGCGTCAGCACGGTGCAAGGGAATCGAAGAGTCATCGGTGCCTCACGTTAAGTGCGTCGGGGTAAGAAGCATAAGCTGTTCCCCGGATGTGCATCGTCCACCAGTGGCAGCCGGCGGGGCAAGCCGTACGTCGCGGAACCGGCAATGAACGGGCGAAGCGTTGGCGGACGATTCCGTGGCTCTTCAGTTAAGCACGAACAAGGCCACGGCGGGATGCCGAGACGCACGGGGGTTTTCCCGTAATTCCTTTCGCGCTCCGTTAGTGTCGTCCTCGTTCGGGGGCGTGGATGAGCCCACTGCATGCGGCAGCGTCGACCAGACGATGACCGTCGATCAGACCGACGGCGGCGGCCGCGCGTCCAATCACTGCAGCGGGGAGATCGCCGGCGGCCCGCGATTCCCGCACGCCCGTATCTCCGCTGGCCTTACTGAGCTTTTCGCCGTCCGGTCTGATGATCAGCGGATGGTGATAGAAGGCAGGCGGCGCCGTGCGCCCGAGCATCCGGGCCAGCTTGATTTGCCGGCCGGTCGATGAGAGCAGATCCATGCCGCGGACGACGAGGTCGACGCCGTCGTTCATGTCGTCCACCGTGACCGCGAACTGATACGTCCAGTTGCCGTCGCGATCCTTGAGAAGCAGATCGCCGCATTGCTCCGCCGGCGTCTGCACGATCGTCCCGAGCGCGCGGTCCTCGAATTCCTCCGGCTCGGTATCCAGTTCGACGCGAATGCCCGCCCCCGGCGGCGGCGCGGCCCCGGGCGGCAGGCGCCGCGAGCGGCATGTTCCCGGGTAACCTTCGCCCCCTATTTCCCTGCGCGAGCAGGTGCAGATGTACAGGCGATGCGTGGACTGCAGACGCGCGAGCGCGGCAGTGTACGCCTCGTCGTTCTCGCTCTGGCGGCGGACCGGGTGCAGCCCTTCGTCGGGCACGAACCCAAGCCACGCCAGGTCTTCGAGGATCGCCCGTTCGAAGGTGACGCGGCTGCGGATGCGATCGTGGTCCTCGACGCGCAGCAGGACACGGCCGCCGGCAGCTTGCGCCAGCCCCCACACATAAATGGCGTTAACGACGTGACCGAGGTGCAGGTAGCCGGTGGGCGAGGGGGCGAAACGGGAAATCATCGATGATGGATGATGGATGATGGATGATTTGATTGGTTCAATGATGACGTGTTCATTAGCTCAATCGAGATCGACCCAGTGACTCAATCATCGACCTAACTGACCACATCAAATCCTCAAATCATCAATCATCGTTCATCGATTCCGTGATCCCATTCCTCTCGCCCTCTGATCCTTTTCCGCCCGTGGAGGCCGCATTGCGGGCGCCGAACGGGTTGCTTGCCGCCGGCGGCGATCTGTCCCCCGAGCGGCTGCTTGCCGCATATGCGGAAGGCATCTTTCCGTGGTTCGGAGAGGACGATCCGATCCTCTGGTGGAGTCCGGACCCGCGCATGGTTCTCTATGCCCGCGAGGTCCATGTCGCGCGCTCGCTGCGCAAGGTCATCAAGAGCGGCACGTTCCGCGTGACGCTCGACACGGCGTTTCCAGCCGTGGTACGGGCCTGTGCCGAAGCGCGGCGGGATCACGAGGGCACGTGGATTACCCCGGCGATGGAAGAGGCCTACATCCGGCTGGCCGAGCTCGGCCACGCCCATTCTGTCGAAGCATGGCAGGGCAATGCGCTGGCCGGGGGGCTGTACGGTGTTGCCGTGGGCCGGATGTTCTTCGGCGAGTCGATGTTCACACGCGTGCGCGACGCCTCGAAGGTCGCGCTCGTGCAGCTGGCGAGGCAGCTGGAGGCGTGGAGCATGCCGATGATTGACTGCCAGATGTCCACGCAGCATCTGGCCTCATTGGGCGCCCGGGACATCCGCCGGGCGGATTTTGTGGAGGAAGTCCGATACCTTGTACGGCAGCCGCCGGTCAGCACCCCCTGGCAGATGGGCGGCTAAAATAGTGGTGAGTCGTGAGTTTTGAGTTTTGAGCTCGATAGGCGCCCGACCGGACGAGTCGATTCTCATCGCGCCGCAGAGCGGCCAGCAGGTGGGGCTGCCGCGGATGTGGCGGGTGCTCCTGCACAACGACGACTACACCACGCAGGACTTTGTCGTCTGGGTGCTGGAAACGATCTTTCACAAGGAGCGCGGCGAGGCGTTCGACATCATGATGAGCGTGCACCGCACCGGAATGGGCATCGCCGGCGTCTATACCCATGATGTGGCCCAGACGAAAGTGAAGACCACCCGGCAGCTGGCCGAAGAGCACGAGTTCCCGCTGCTGGTGACGATGGAAGCTGAATGAGCCAGCCCCCTGTTCCGTTTGCGCCGGAAACGCTGGAGACGATCCAGCGCGCCGTGCGCCTGGCGACCGACCTGCGGCACGACACCGTTGGCCTCGAGCATCTGCTCATTGCCATCGCCGATGAGCCGCAGGCGCGGCGGATTCTCGTGGCCTGCGGTGCGGACGTGAACGAGATGAAGCGCCAGCTCGAGGACGTGCTGGCGAAGGCGTTCACCCCGGTTCCGGCCACGGCGGCCGTCGAGCCCGAGCCGTCGCTCGGCTTCGATCGTGTCATCCAGCAGGCGATGGTGCACGCCGCGATGTCGAGCGCCTCGCACGTGGACACGGGAAGCCTGCTGGTGTTCATCCTGCGCGAGGAGGACAGCCACGCCGCGTACTTCCTCCGGTCGCAGGGCGTCGATCGCCTGACGCTGCTTCGCGTGATCTCGCACGGGACGAAGGGCGACAGGCCCGCCGTGCCGGCGGTTGGAGACAACCCGGCGCCGCCGAGCAGCGATCCGCTCGAAGCCTACGCCACCAACCTCGTGCAGCGCGCGGCCGAGGGCCGGATCGATCCGCTCATCGGCCGGGCGCTCGAGCTCGAGCGCATGATTCAGGTGCTCTGCCGCCGGCGCAAGAACAACCCGCTGCTCGTCGGCGAGCCGGGCGTGGGCAAGACGGCCCTGGCCGAGGGCCTGGCGCTGCGCATTCATCAGGGCGAGGTGCCCGACGTCCTGAAGGGCTGCAAAGTGTTCGCCCTCGATCTCGGCGCGCTCATCGCCGGCACCAGGTATCGCGGCGACTTCGAGGAGCGCGTCAAACAGGTGCTCGACCGGCTGTCGAAGGAAGAGAACGCCATTCTGTTCATCGACGAGATCCACTCGCTGGTCGGCGCCGGCGCCGCCTCCGGCGGCGCGATGGACGCCGGCAACCTGCTCAAGCCGGCGCTGGCCAACGGCACGCTGCGCTGCATCGGGTCGACCACGTTCACCGACGTGAAGCAGTCGTTCGATCGCGATCGCGCGCTGTCGCGCCGCTTCCAGAAGATCGACGTGCTGGAGCCGTCGGAGGGAGAGGCGCTGGACATCCTCAAGGGTCTGCGGGTGCATTACGAGATGCACCACGGGGTCCGCTACACCGACGGCGCGCTCGAGGCGTCCGTGTCGTTGTCCGCCCGCCACCTCCAGGACCTGCACCTGCCCGACAAGGCGATCGACGTGCTCGACGAGGCGGGGGCGGCGCAGAAGCTGATGCCGGCGGAGCAGCGGTCCGGCGAAATCGGGCCGCAGCAGATCGAGCAGATTGTGGCGAAGATGGCCCGCGTGCCCGTTCAGGCGGTGTCGAGCGACGACCGTCGGGCGCTGCAGGCGCTCGACGTCGAGTTGAAACGCGTCATCTTCGGACAGGACGATGCGATCGACGAGGTCGCCTCGGCAATCAAGATGTCCCGGTCTGGCCTGCGTGCGGCCGAGAAGCCAATCGCGAATTTCCTGTTTGCCGGGCCAACGGGCGTGGGCAAGACCGAGCTGGCGCGGCAGCTGGCACGGATTCTGGGCATTGAGTTCATCCGCTTCGACATGTCGGAGTACATGGAGAAGCACGCCGTCTCGCGGCTGATTGGCGCGCCGCCCGGCTACGTCGGCTACGAGGAAGGCGGCCTGCTGATCGACGCCATCCGCAAGACGCCTCATGCGGTGCTGCTGCTCGACGAGATCGAGAAGGCGCATCCGGACATGTTCAGCATCCTGCTGCAGGTCATGGATCACGCCACGCTGACCGACTCGCACGGCCGCAAGGCCGACTTCCGCCACGTCATCCTGATCATGACGACGAACGCCGGCGCCCGCGACCTGTCGGATCGCCGCGTCGGGTTCGGCGACAGCGCCGTGGGCGCCTCGTCGCGCGGCGCGCTCGAGCGGACATTCACGCCGGAGTTTCGCAACCGGCTCGACGCGACCGTCAACTTCCACGCGCTCGGCACCGCCGAGATCGAACGCGTGGTGGACAAGCAGATCGACGAGCTGCGGTCGATGGTGACGGCCAAGGGCGTCAGCGTCGAGCTGACGCCGGAGGCGCGCGCGTGGCTGGCCGAGAAGGGCTTCGATCGCGCGTTCGGCGCGCGGCCGATGGCCCGCCTCATCGAACGCGTCGTCAAGAAGCCGCTGTCGGAAGCGCTGTTGTTCGGATCGCTCGGCGAAGGCGGCGTCGTGCGGATCGCCGTTGAAGACGGCGACGTTCGGTTGGTGGTTGGCGGCGGACAATAAGGCAAAAGGCAAAAGGCAAAAGGCAAAGGAACTTGTGACCGTCTTTTGACTTATGCCTTTTGCCTTTTGACTTTTGCCTTCTCAATGTCCATCGCCAGCATCCGACGCGACTACAGCGGCGACCCGCTCAGCGAGACCGAATCCGATCCGGATCCGTTCAGGCAGTTCGCACGCTGGTTCGAGCAGGTCCGGGAGCTGGAGGCCGATCCCACCGCTTTCGCCCTGGCCACGTCCACCCGTGACGGCCGGCCCTCTGTCCGCACGGTCCTGCTCAAGGGCGTGGACGATCGCGGGTTCGTCTTCTACACCAACTACAACAGCCGCAAGGCGCAGGAGCTCGACGACACCGGCCGTGCCGCGCTGCTGTTCTACTGGCCGTCGCTCGTCCGGCAGGTGCGGATCGACGGACTGGCGTCGAAAGTCGACGAGGCCGAGTCCGACGCCTATTTCGCCACGCGGCCAACCGAGAGCCGCTGGAGCGTCTACGCGTCGAACCAGAGCGAGGTGATCGAAAGCCGGGCGGCGCTCGAGTCGCGGTACAGCGTGGCGCGCGAGGTGTATGGCGAGAACATTCCACGGCCGTCGTGGTGGGGCGGCTATCGGGTCGTCCCCGCGGAGTTCGAGTTCTGGCAGGGCCGCCCGAGCCGGCTGCACGATCGCGTGCGCTATCAGCGCGATGGTTCGGGCTGGCGGCGCGATCGGTTGGCTCCGTAACAGGCCCAAGGAATCAGGCCCAAGGCCCAAGGGCTGGCCTAGGGATCAGGGATCAGGGATCAGGGATCAGGGATTAGGGATCAGGGATCAGGGTTCGGGAATTTGTCCCGTGGAGTCCGGCTTCAGAAGGATTGCCAAGGACCGAATCAGTGCGAGCGGAAGAACTGTGGTGGCTTTGGCAGATACAACCAGCTTTTCGCTGTTGCGGGATGGCGGCTCGCCAGGCTGGCGAGGCGGCGACGCCACCGCTGTTCCTCGTTGACCGCCTCCGACCGCTTGATCGCGGCCAGTACTGCACTCACGTTCTCGCCCGCGGCTTCGGCAACCATGACCTGCTCGGCAAGCCACTGCATCGCTGCATAACGCCCATGGACGTAGTCGGCAATATGAAATGTATCAGCACCCGCGATTCGCGCGTTCTCGAACACGGCGCTGTCGATGCCGACAGTGAAGCCTGAGGCGCCATGAACGAGGTTGTTGCCTGACCATACGACGGCATGAGGCCTGGTGACATCGAACGGCGGTGACAGTCCGCTGAGCGTGACGAGCAGCCTGCCGCCAGGCTCCAATGGCTTCCGGGCGCCGAGTGAAGAGTAGCTGTCGAGAACGACGTACTTGCCGCGCGGGGTGTTTCGGTAGTCAAGATAGTTCCAGTGCGCAACGACCGCCGTGACTCGGTGTGGGGACACGTTCGTCAACACCGCTGAGAGCCCTGCCGCACCGTGCAGCGACGGCATCTCGCGCAGCATCGGCACGAACTCCGGGTACTCGAGCGGATGAAATACCGTTAGCGTCAGTTCCGGCGTCGGACTGTGTTTGACAACCAGGCGCCCTGGGTCACTGATGGCCATCGCACGCAGGATAACAGCCGGGGATAATGGGGAAACATGCTCAAGACAAAGTCTGTGTACTCGCCGGCCGCCGAGAACGACGGGCTGCGAATCCTCGCCACGCGCTTTCGCGGCCGCCGCATGTCGGCGAATCTCTACGATGTCTGGATGCCGTCGCTCGGGCCGAGCGAGCAGCTGCTGAAGTCTGTTCTGGCCGGCAAGATCACCTGGGCCGCGTTCACGCGCGATTTCAAGAAGGAGCTCTTTCTCGACGGCGCGATCGACTCGCGCAACAAGACCATCAAAAACCACGGCCAGAAATCGACGCTGCGCCTGATCAAGACCATGGCACGAGAGGGCAACGTGACGCTGATGTGCCACTGCGACGAAGACGCAAAGCAGTGCCACCGCCATATCCTGCGTGAGCTGATCCTGAGTAACCGAGTCTGATGAACGAACCCTGAACCTCGAACCCCGAACCTCGAACCTCGAACCCCGAACCCAGAACCGAACCTGAACACGAACCGGGAAGAGAGAACCTGGAAGTGTGAACCGCGTTATTCCGCGAGCGCCATGTCGTCAGAGACGGCGCTGTTGCTGGCGCCACCAGGGACCAGGCCGCGCAGCTTCCTCCCGACGACGCGCCACGCCAGGATGAGCGACGTGACGCACAGCGCCGTCCCACCCAGCATGAAGGTGATGACGACGATGTCCCACAGCGGACGGTAGTTGTACAGCCACGGAAAATTCAGCGAGTGCAGCCCGTTATACAGCCAGCGGTTGACCCATGCGCTGTCGTCGTAACTCCCGACCACGCGCGCGGTTTTCGGATCGATGTAGAACCGCGTGTTCTGCGCGTCGTGAAATCGCGCGAGGACGACCGGCAGGGGCCGCTGCCGCCGGCGGTCGAGGTAGTAGCGGTCGTATTGCGTGAGCACGCTGGTGTCGACCATCCCGGGACCACCGGCAGCCGTGACGACGTCGATGATCCGCTGCGGCTCGAGACCGGCCATTGGCTCGCCGTTGACCGGAACGATTCGCGTCTCGCCGAGGCCGAGCGTCGCGATGTAGATCGGCTCACCCGCGAACGACGTGAACTCGAGCTCCTTGACCGGCACATCCCCGAGCTGCCTGATCGCGTCGCGCGGGTCCTTCGAGGCAAACGCCGCGAGGCTCGTCCCGCCCCGCAGCGCTTCACGAATCGTCTGCGGGTCGATCCCCCGCTCGAGCAGGCCTCCACCGGTTTCCCGGGGGAACGGATCCATGGACAGCATCCCGCTGAACGCCCATGTGATGGTTGCCGCGCCGAAAACCAGCCCGAGGACCATATGCCAGCGTTTCTGCCCGCGATACGGGATGCTGCTCGGCGCGCCGGCGTACCTGTATTTCCTGGTCGGTGAATACATCCACGCACCGATGACGACCCCGAGAATTGCCGCGATGGTTCCGATTCCGGACGACCAGATGACGACGCGGCTCCACCGCGGGCCGTTCTTGCGGAGCGGCGTGAAATAGAACCAGTGCGGGATGGCGCCGGCGTAGGCGCCCAACCGCGAACCGGTCGTGGTGTGCTGGACCACGTCACCCGTCGTCTGGGTGACATAGACCTGCTCGCCATCCGGCCACGACAACTTCCAGAGCGGCGACAGATCCGCGAGCCGCATCTGCACCGTCCACTGATCGACTTCGGTGACCCGCTCGACGCGCGCGCGGCTGACCGGCTGCTTCGTCCATGCCTCGGCTATGCGCCGCACCATGGCATCGGAGACCTCGATCTGCTGTTCCCCGGTGTCCGCGTACACGACGTACGCGCCGTCGTCGAACTGGTAGACCGGCCGGCTGTCGAATGTCGTCAGGCGAACCGACGGTGTCCCGTCCACGCCGAGCTTCGCCAGGGCTTCGGACGGCGAGAGCCTGATCTCCGAAGGGTCGATCGGCTCCGCACGCGCGATGCGATCCGCCGGTCGCACGTCCGGAAAGTTCCAGTACATGATGCCGATCGCGCTCGGGAACCAGAGGAGGAAGACTACGCACAGCGCGACGCCGAGCCAGCGGTGAACGAAGATGAGGGCGCGCTTCACTGGGGAGGATGGTAACAAACGAGGAAGGAGGTAGGAGGTAGGAGGTAGGAGGTAGGAGGATCGTGTTATCGTCTGTCGCACGGCAGTGAGTACTGCCGCATCGGATACCCGGCACAGCGTCCGGGGGAGTGCCATGCCGTCACGCCCGTTTTCGATCATCGAATCCTCGTCGGCGGCTGTCCGGCTCGACCGGGCAGCGGCGTATCTCGAGCGTTTTCCACCAGACCAGCTGATCACGATCGTTGCCGCGAGCCGCGGCGCCGCAGACGACCTCGCGCGTCGCGTCGCCTCCCGGCGCGGCGCGACGATTGGCGTGTCGCGCTTCAGCCTCACACAGCTGGCGGCACGAGTCGCGGCCACGAGTCTTGCCGCCGAGGGGGTGGCGCCGAGCACCTCGCTTGGAGTCGAGGCCGTCGCCAGCCGTGTTGCGTTCGACGCGGCGGAAGGCGGTGCGCTCGATTACTTCAGCGTCGTGGCGCGAACGCCTGGCTTTCCACGGGCGCTGGCGCGCACGCTGACCGATGTCCGGCTTGCCGGCCTCGATTCTGCGGCGCTGACCGGCGCGGGTCGCGCCGGCCACGACCTGGCCGTTCTGGTTGGCCAGGCGGAGTCCGAACTCACCGCTGCGTCCACCGCCGATCGCGCGGCGCTGTTTGCGGCCGCCGCTGCGGGAGTCGAGGGAGAAGCCTTCCTGCGCGCTCCGCTGCTGCTGCTGGATCTCGCCGTCGAAAACGCGATGGAGGAGGCGCTCATTGCTGCGCTGACCGCGGTCGCCACCGACGTGCTGGCGACCGTGCCGGCACACGATCTGTCCGCGCGACAGGCGCTCGAACGATGTGGCGGAGAGGTCGAAGAGGTAAACAGCCCGCGCCGGTCGGATCTCGACCACCTTCGTGCCTGCCTCTTCTCCGGCGAAGCGCCGGCACCGCGTGCGCTCGATGGTTCCCTCGAGCTGTTCTCGGCGCCCGGCGAGGGGCGCGAATGCGTGGAGATCGCTCGCCGCATCCTGCGCGAGGCGCGCACAGGGGTGCCGTTCGACGAAATGGCGGTGTTCGTCCGATCGCCCGAGCACTATCACGGTCTGCTCGAACATGCGTTCGAGCGTGCCGGGATCCGCGCCTGGTTCGACCGCGGCACGCGCCGTCCGCATCCGGCCGGCCGGGCGTTCCTGGCCCTGCTCGCCTGTGCGGCGGAAGGTCTCTCCGCGTCGCGATTTGCCGAATACCTTTCCCTCGGCCAGCTGCCGGATCCAGGCCGGCCGCACGCGGATTGGATTGCGTCGGACGACGAAGTGTTTGGATCGTCAGCGTCCGATTCGGGAGCATCCGGGCCAGCCACTCCGGAGGCGGAGTCGGCGGAGGTCGTGCCGGATGACGACGAGGAGCGCGGCGTTCTCGCGGGCAGCCTGCGCACGCCACGGCGATGGGAACGCATGCTCGTCGAAGCGGCTGTCGTCGGCGGCGATCCGGCGCGTTGGCGGCGGCGGCTCGCCGGCTTCGACGAGGAGCTGCGCGCGCGGCGCATCGAGATCGAAAGAGAAGACCCGGCATCGCCGCGGCTGTCGGCCATCGACGACGACCGCCGGCGCCTGGTCCACCTGGGTGCGTTCGCCATTCCGATCCTCACGGAGATGGCGGAGTGGCCGGCGCTCGCCCTGTGGGGTGAATGGCTCGATCGTCTCGATGACCTCGCGCCGCGAACGCTGCGGGCGCCTGCGTATGTGCGCCGTGTTCTTGCCGATCTGAGGCCGATGGCCTCCGTCGGTCCTGTCTCCGTGGGCGAAGTGCGGATGGTGCTGACGGAACGCCTGCGCAGTGTCGACAGCGAGCCGCCGTCGCGCCGCTACGGGCGTGTCTTCGTCGGCAACCCGGCGCAGGCGCGCGGGCGTTCCTTCCGTGTCGTGTTCGTGCCCGGGCTTGCCGAGCGGATGTTTCCGCGGAAGTCGTCCCAGGATCCTCTGTTGTTGGATGAAGTGCGCGACACAGAAGCCGGACTCCACAGGCTGATGACGCGGCCGGAGCGGTCGCGACGGGAACGGGTGCTGCTGCATCTGGCCGTTGGCGCAGCGGCGGAGCGTCTGTATGTGTCGTATCCGCGCCTGGACGTCGCGGAAGGCCGTGCCCGGGTGCCGTCGTTCTATGCGCTCGACGTGCTCCGCGGCGCCACCGGTGTGATTCCTGATCTCTCCGGCCTCGAGCGCCGGGCAGCGGAGCGCGGTGATCCGACCCTCGCGTGGCCGGCGCCGGCGCGGCCCGAGGAGGCCATTGACGATCAGGAGCACGACCTTGCCGTGCTGCGAACGCTGTTCGAGGCCGCCGACCCTGCGGCGGTCCGCGGGCACGCGCACTACCTGCTTCGGCTCAACGAATCGCTGCGCCGCTCGGTGACGGAACGGTGGGGCCGGGGCCTGCCCCGCTGGTCGCATCTCGATGGTCTCACTCGCGTCACCGATGCGACGCGCGCAGCCTTCGACTCGCAGCGGCTGCACCGGCGGCCGTATTCGGTTTCCGCGCTGCAGAAATTCTCCGCCTGTCCGTATCAGTTCTTTCTCAGCGCGGTCTACCGCCTCGAGCCGGCCGAGCGACCGGAACCGCTCCAGCGTCTCGATCCGTTGACCCGCGGCAGCATCGTTCACCGGATTCAGGCGGTCGCGTACCGCGCGCTTGCCGGGCGCGGCGCGCTGCCGGTGACCGCCGCGTCACTCGACGCGGCTCTTGTCGTGCTCGACGAAGCGATCGCGTCGGTCGCCGCGGAATACAGGGAGAAGCTCGCGCCGGCCATCGACCGCGTCTGGCACGAGGAGATTGCCGTCATCGCGCGCGATCTCCGCGGCTGGCTGCGCCGAACCAGCGAAGAAGGCGGCGAGTGGACGCCCCGCTACTTCGAGCTGTCGTTCGGGCTGCCGGTGAGCGCCGACCGCGATCCGGCAAGCCGTCGCACGGAAGTGCTCATCGATGGCCGATTCCAGCTCCGTGGAGCGGTCGACCTCGTCGAGGCGCATGGCGACACCGGCGTGCTGCGGGTGACTGATCACAAGACCGGCAAGGATCGGACGACAGACGATCTGATCATCGGCGGCGGCGCAACGCTGCAGCCGGTCCTGTACTCAATGGCCGTCGAGCAGGTCACCGGGCAGCCTGTTGCGGAGACGCGTCTCTTTTTCTGCACGACGGCTGGCGGCTACAAGGTCCGTCCCGTGTCGTTGCTGCCTCACGCGCGCCGCGCCGGGGTCGAAGCGCTCGAGATCATCGACCGCGCCATCGAGCTCGGGTTTCTCGCCGCGGCCCCGAACGAGCGTGCCTGCGCCTGGTGTGACTTCCGGCCGGTCTGTGGTCCACACGAGGAACTGCGCGTTGCCCGCAAGTCCGGGGATCCGCTGCGCGACCTGATCGAGCTGCGGCGGCGGCCATGATTGTGCTCGACGATCAGGACGCGCGCGACGCGATCGCGAACGACCTCGACTCGACCTTTGTCGTCGAAGCCGCCGCCGGCACGGGGAAAACAACCGAGCTGGTCCGCCGCATCGTTCGCGTGTTGGCCACCGGAAACGCGTCCGTCGGCGACCTCGTCGCCGTGACATTCACGGAAAAGGCTGCCGGCGAGCTGAAGCTCCGTCTGCGGCAGGAGCTCGAACGGGGAACAGGCGACTCGGGACTCGACGCGGCTGCCCGGGCGCGTCTGGATGCCGCGCTGATGAACCTCGAGGAGGCGCACGTCAGCACCATTCACGGGTTTTGCGCCGACCTGCTGCGCGAGCGTCCGGTGGAAGCCGGCGTCGATCCGCTGTTCCGCGTGCTGACCGAAGGAGAAGCGCGGCGCCTCTACGCGGACGCGTTTGACGCATGGCTGCAGGAAGCCCTCGAGCACACACCCGAAGGCGTCCGGCGATCGCTCCGCCGGTCGGTCCGCCCGGCGATTCCTGGCGGCGAGGCGAGTGACGACGGTCCGATCGATCGACTGCGCGCAGCCGGCTGGGATCTGGCCGAGTGGCGCGACTTCCGCGGCGCGTGGAGCCGACCGGCGTTCGATCGGCGAGGATCCATCGCGGCGCTCGTACGCCGCGTGCACGAATGTGCCGCCATGACGTCGCGCGCGGTCAGCGTCCGCGATCCGCTGTTCGTGGACACGGCGGCGGTGCGGCGCACAAGTGAGGACCTCCGCCTGATCATGGCGGCCGGTGACGACGACGCGGCTGAAGCGGTGCTGGTGGATTTGTGCCGCGAGCGCGATGTGCGCCGCGCACGCAAGGGAATGGGCGCATCGTTCGCGCGCGGCATCGCGCGGGCGGACGTTCAGGCCGCGCTCCAGTCGCTGCTGCAGCAGCTCGATCTCTTCAGGGCCGATGCGGACGCCGACCTTGCGGCGCTGCTGCGGCAGGAGCTGCAGGGGAGCATCGACCGGTACGAGCGGCTCAAAGCGGCGCATGGCGCGCTCGATTTCCTCGATCTGCTGCTGCGCGCCCGCGACCTCCTGCGGGATCGGGCCGACGTCCGCGAGCATTTCCAGCGGCGCTTCTCCCGCCTCTTCGTCGACGAGTTTCAGGACACGGACCCGCTGCAGGCGGAACTGCTGCTCCTCCTGGCGGCGGACGATCCGGCCGAGGGCGATGCGTGGCGCGCTCGCCCGGTGCGCGGCAAGCTGTTCGTGGTCGGCGATCCGAAGCAGTCGATCTATCGGTTCCGCCGCGCCGACGTGCGTATCTACTCGCGCGTGCGCACGCAGCTGCAGCAGCATGGGGCGCGATGCGAGCAGCTGACGACCAGCTTCCGCGGCGTGCCCAACCTGCAGCGCGCCGTCAACGCGGCGTTTGCGCCGCTGATGACCGGAGACCCGGAGACGATGCAGGCGTCGTACGTGCCGCTTACCCGATCCAGAGACGATCTGCCCGGGCAGCCGTCGCTCATCGCCCTGCCGGTTCCGCGCCCGTACGGAAAACGAAACATTTCGGGGATCGCCATCGACGCATCGCTGCCGGATGCCGTCGGCGCGTTCGTCGACTGGCTGGTTCACGAGAGCGGCTGGCAGGTGACCGAGCAGCATGGCGCGGCGCCGGTTCCCGTGCGGCCGCGGCATGTCTGTCTGCTCTTCCGCCGCTTCGTCAGCTTCGGCGCCGACGTCACGCGCGGATACGTGGACGCGTTGGAAGCGCGCGGCATCAACCACCTGTTGGTCGGCGGCCGTGCGTTCCATGGCCGCGAGGAGATCGAAACGCTCCGCGCGGCGCTGGCCGCGGTCGAATGGCCGGACGACCAGCTGTCGGTCTTTGCCACGCTCCGCGGCGCGCTGTTCGCCATCGGCGACGAAGAACTGCTCGAGTACCGGCATCGGTTCGCGAAAGCGTTTCACCCGTTCCGGGTTCCTGCGGATCTGCCACTCCACCTGCAGCCGATCGCGGAGGCGCTGCAGCTGCTGGCCACGCTGCACCTCCGCCGCAATCGCCGGCCGGTTGCCGACACCATCTCCGATCTGTTTGCGGCGACGCGGGCCCACGTCGGGTTCGCGCTGCGGCGTGCCGGTGAACAGGTGCTGGCCAATGCGCTGCACGTCGCCGAGCTCGCGCGCCAGTACGAGCGTTCCGGCGGCATCTCCTTCCGCGGTTTCATCGACGCCCTGCAGCAGGCGGCGGACGAGGGCCAGGCGGGCGAGGCGCCGATCGTCGAGGAGGGCAGCGACGGCGTGCGCCTCATGACCGTGCACAAGGCCAAGGGGCTCGAGTTCCCGGTCGTCATTCTCGCGGACATGACGGCGAAGCTCGCGCCATTCGAGGCGTCGCGATACATCGATGTCGACGCCGGCGTGTGCGCGCTGCGCATCGGCGGGTGGTCTCCGGTTGACTTGCTGCGGCAGCAGCCGCTCGAGCAGGCGCGCGAGCGCGAGGAAGGCATACGAACCGCCTACGTCGCAGCGACGCGGGCGCGCGATCTGCTGGTCGTGCCGGCGGTCGGCGATCAGCCGTACGACGGCGGCTGGCTGAGCCCGCTCGATGCCGCGGTGTATCCGCCGGTCGGTGGTCGCCGCCAGCCGCGAACCGCGGCCGGGTGCCCGCCGTTCAAGAAGGATTCCGTGCTGCAGCGGCCCGACGATGGCGTCGCCATGTCACACACGGTCGCGCCGGGCTGCCACACGGTCGCATCAGGTCAGGGATCAGGGGTCAGGGATCAGGGATCGGGGGCCGGTGGGAGCGAGGCAGATCTGCCATTCGAGGTTGTCTGGTGGGATCCCTCGGCGCTTCAGCTTGGCGCCGAACCACCCTTCGGCCTTCGCCGCCAGGAACTGATCTCGAAAGACGTCGCGCTCGACGTGGTCGCGGAAGGTACGGCGCGCTACGTGACGTGGCGCAACGCGCGTGAGGAGGCGATTACACGCGCGGCCCAACCGTCAGTAAATGTCCGGACCGTTACTGAGTGGGCAAGATCGGAAATCCCAAAACCCAGATCCGAAGACCCAAATCCGACACACCGAGGCACTGAGGCACCGAGTCCTCAAACAATCCCGGTGACCTCGGTGTCTCGGCGTGTCGTTACGAAGGAGGTGGAAATCGTGTCGGTCCCAGCGGTCGAGGATCGCCCGTCCGGACGGCGGTTCGGGACGCTCGTGCACGCCTCGCTTGCGGCCGTTCCACTCGATGCGGATCAGGCCACCAGCGACCGCATCGTCGCCGTACAGGCACGCATCGTCGCTGCGCCGGCCGTCGAAGTCATCGCCGCTCAGCAGCTGGTCCGCGCGGTGCTCGGTCATGAGGTGCTGGCGCAGGCGCGGCGCGCGGCCGGGCGCGGCGCGCTCCTCCGGGAGACGCCGACGACGATCGTCCTCGACGGTCAGGTGATCGAAGGCAACGTCGACCTCGCCTTCGAGACGGAAGACGGGTACTTGGTCGTTGACTTCAAGACCGATCGGGCTGAGGGCGATGTACTGGCCGTTTATACCCGCCAGGTCCAGCTTTACGCCCAAGCGATTGCGCAGGCGACCGGCAGGCCCGCGCGCGCGCTGCTCATGAGCGTGTAGTCAGGCATCAAGCGCGGCAAGACGCGCATCGAGATCGGCGATCGCCTGTTCGAGCATCGCGCGGTGCGCCGCGGCGCACGCCTTCTGAAGGTCAGCCAGCGCCCGCGTTCGCGCGAGCATCAGTGTCGCGCGCTCGGCCTTTCGCGCTGCCTGTTCCGGTGTGAGCGCGGGACCTTTCGTCCGCGGCGCATCTGCCGCGTCCTGTTGTGCCTCGACCGACTTGCTTTCCCATCCGCGAGCCATGGCTGGTTGGTGGTTAGTTAGGTAGTTGGACAGTTAGGTAGTTGGATAGTTCGTAGTAGTTGGTAGTTGAGAGAATAGCTTGGTTCGTCAGCTTCCAGCTCGGCAACTGTGCTCGCTCACTACCGACCACGAACTCTCCAACTACGAACTACGAACTACGAACTCCTACGAACTACCAACTATCGAACTATCCAACTAGAGGCGGTACGTCCATTGCTCCAGCTGAGACCGATGGCCCTCGGTGACCGGCTCAGCCGCTACCGCGACTTTGCCCGATTTGCCGCGAAGTACGCCCGCGCGGATTTCTTGACGAACGCTGGCGACTCCGCCGCTCCGACTGCGAACGATGCCGCCGAGGCGCGTGCGTTTGCGTCCGACCTCGAACGGCTCGGTCCGACCTTCATCAAGCTCGGGCAGCTGCTGTCCACGCGCGCCGACCTGCTGCCGCCGGCGTACCTCGAGGCGCTCGCGCGCCTGCAGGACAACGTCGATCCGTTTCCGTTCGACGATGTCGAGCGGATTGTCCAGGACGAGCTTGGCGTTCGCCTGTCGAAGGCCTTTGAGACTTTCAACCCCGACCCGATCGCGGCCGCCTCGCTCGGGCAGGTGCACCGCGCCGTGATGCGTGGCGGCCGTGCGGTTGCGGTCAAAGTGCAGCGTCCGGACGTGCGCGAGCGGGTCATGAAAGATCTCGACGCGCTCGACGAGGTGGCGGCGCTGATGCACCGGTTCAGCGCGACGAGCCGGCTGGTAGACGTGCACGGAGTGCTCGAAGAGTTCCGCCGCACGATACTTGCCGAATTGGACTACCGCGAAGAGGCGCGCAACCTGCTCGCGCTCTCGCATCAGCTTCGCGACTTCAGCCGCCTCCTGATTCCGCTGCCCATCGACGACTACACGACGTCACGGGTGCTGACGATGGACTTCATCGATGGCACCAAGATCACGCTCGTCAGCCGCATCGAGTGGACGGAAGTTGACGGCGTCGCGCTCGGCGACGAGCTCTTCCGCGCCTACCTCCAGCAGATTCTCGTCGACGGCGTGTTTCATGCCGACCCGCATCCCGGCAACGTACTCCTGACGCCCGGCCATCAGCTCGCCCTGATCGATCTGGGCATGGTCGGCCGGCTGTCGACGACGATGCAGGAACGGTTGTTCCGGCTGATGCTCGCCATTTCCG